>NZ_JARGEF010000287.1:0-9544 GCF_033794725.1 Streptomyces sp. ID05-39B
GTGGTGGTGGGGGTGGGGAGGTGAGAGTCCGTGGGGTGCGTCTCTTGGGTGCCCATACGGTGACAATAGCCAACGCCTGTCCCTGTCAGCCCGCTCGGCTGCACCCAGCCCGTCCGGCGCTCGAGGACGAGGCCGTTCAGGCCGACAGCGGGGGTCCGGGGGCGGCAGCCCCCAGGCACGGCACCCCCTGCCCACCCGCACGACTGACCGTCCGCGCGGCCTCACCGCTCCGCCCGGCGGGCCTCCCGCACGCGCCGCAGCCGGTTCACCGTCACCGGATCGTGCGCCAACGCCCTCGCGTCATCCAGCAGCGCGTTCAGCAGCTGGTAGTACCGCACGGGTGACAGATCCAGCTCCTCCCGGATCGCCCGCTCCTTCGCGCCGGGCCCCGAGAACCCGCGCCGCTCCAGGGCGAGAATGTCCCGCTCCCTCGCCCCGAGCCCTTCCTCCTGCTCCATCCCCGCACCGTAGCCCAACGGCTCAGCCGGCGGAGCCGCTCTCCGCGGTGGTGGCCGTGGTCTGGAGCTGGCCGAGGACGCCCGCCGGGCTGCCGCCCGGCTGCACGGCCTGCCCGATCCGCTTCTTCACATCGGCGCTGACGGCCGCCCAGGAGGTGCGTCCCACCGGGTACAGCTCGGACACGGGCAGCTGGTCGAGGAAGGGCTTGAGGTCGCCGTCCTGGGAGGCGGCGGTCATGGTCTGGGAGGCGGAGTTGGTGACGGGCAGCAGGTCGTACTCGCGGGAGAAGGCGAGGACGTTCTTCTCGCTGTAGACGAAGGTCAGGAAGTCCTTGATCTGCTCGGTGTGCCCGTTCTTCCTGAACGCGGTCATCCAGTCGGCGACGCCCATGGAGACCTTGGTCGGCCCGTCGACGCCCGGCATCGGGACCATGCCGAACTTCACGCCCTTCGCGGCGGCCGCCTTCATCAGCGAGGGGTGCCCGTTGAGCATGCCGACCTGTCCGGCGGCGAACGCGGAGAAGGCGTCGGCCCGGTTGAGCCTGCCTGGCGCGACCGGCCCGGTGAGTCCCTTGCCGACCAGCTCGTTCTTCAGCCAGGTGAAGGTGTGGACGTTCTCGGTGGAGTCGATGCTGTAGCCGGTGGCGGTCTCGGCGTAGCCGCCCCCACCGCTGAGCAGCCACTGCATGGTCTCGGCCTGCGCCTCTTCGGGGCCGAGGGGCAGGGCGTACGGATATTTCACACCGTCCGACTTCAGCGCCTCCGCGTCCTCGGCCAGCTCGGACCAGGTGGTCGGCGCGGTGAGGCCGGCCTTGGCGAAGAGGGTCTTGTTGTAGAACAGCAGCCGCGTCGAGGAGGCGAACGGCATGCCGTACTGCACGCCTCGTACCTCGCCGGCGTCGGCGAGCTGGGGCACGAAGTCGGCCTGGGCGGGGATGGAGAGGACGTCGCCGGCCTTGTGGAGGAGGTCCTGGGCGGCGTAGTCGGAGTAGGCGCCGATCTGCGCCATGTCGGGGGCCTTGCCCGCGTCGACGAGCTTCTTGACCTCGCGGTCGACGTCGTTCCAGGAGTGGACGGTGACCTCGACGGTGACGCCGGGGTGGTCCTTCTCGTAGGCCTCGACGAGTTCGCCCCAGTACTTCTCGGAGCTGTTGGCGGCGCTGTCGCCGTAGTCGGCGGCGACGAGTCTCAGGGTGACGTCGCCGGAGTCACCGGTGAGCCCGCAGCCGGCGAGGACCGCCGTCATGCTCAGGGCGGATGCCACCGCGATCGGTCCCGACTTCGCTGCCCGCCACTGCACAGTGCTCTCCCGCTCCCCTGACGGCCGTGCCCGCGTGCACACACGATGCACACATAAATGCTCCGACCAATGAAACCGCTATCCGGAACAAGGTCTACACCACGTAGTGGACTAGACCTCTCACGGGTCCTCGGGTCACACTGTCTCCGTGAGACATGTCATCGCCCTCGATGTGGGCGGCACCGGGATGAAAGCCGCCCTCGTCGGGGCGGACGGCGCGCTGCTGCACCGGGCCCGCCGGGCCACCGGCCGCGAACGCGGCCCCGAGGAGGTCGTCGCCGGCATCCTCGACTTCGCCGCCGAGCTGCGGGCGTACGGCGTCGAGCACCTCGGCGAGAGCGCTGCCGCGGCGGGGGTCGCGGTCCCCGGCATCGTCGACGAGGCGAACGGGATCGCCGTCTACGCCGCCAACCTCGGCTGGCGCGACGTCGACCTGCGGCGGCTGCTCACCCGCCGCCTCGGTGGCATTCCGGTGGCCCTCGGCCACGA
Organism: Streptomyces sp. ID05-39B; assembly: GCF_033794725.1. Taxonomy (NCBI): domain Bacteria; kingdom Bacillati; phylum Actinomycetota; class Actinomycetes; order Kitasatosporales; family Streptomycetaceae; genus Streptomyces; species Streptomyces sp. ID05-39B. The sequence goes on from NZ_JARGEF010000287.1 coordinate 2,248, forward strand.
CGTGCGCACCGGAGGACTCGCGGAGGGACGTATCGGCGCGGGTCAGGGCGCCGACCGCTTCCTCTTCGTGGCCCTCGGCACGGGCATCGCGGGCGCCATCGGCGTGGACGGCCGGGTGGAGGCGGGCGCGCACGGCTTCGCGGGCGAGATCGGCCACATCGTCGTACGACCCGGCGGGACGCCCTGCCCCTGCGGACAGCGCGGCTGCCTGGAGCGGTTCGCGTCGGCGGCGGCGGTCGGCGAGGCGTGGGCGGCGGCCTGCGGGGACCCGGAGGCGGACGCCGCGGACTGCGCCAAGGCCGTCACGTCCGGGGACCCGAACGCCGTCCGGATCTGGCAGCAGGCCGTCGACGCACTCGCCGACGGCCTGGTCACCGCCCTCACCCTGCTGGACCCGCGCACCCTCATCATCGGTGGCGGCCTGGCCGAGGCGGGGGAAACCTTGTTCACACCGCTGCGGAGCGCCGTCCGCCGGCGGGTCACCTTCCAGAAACTCCCGGACATCGCCCCGGCGGCGCTGGGCGACACAGCCGGATGCCGGGGCGCGGGACTGCTGGCCTGGGATCTCCTCGATTCGACCGACCGCACGGAGGTAACGTCCTGATGGCCACCCCCTCAGGGGCGCGACAAGCCGCGACGCACCCGCAGGTACTCACCGGCGCCACGGTGGTGCTGCCCACCGGCACGGTGCCCGACGGCCGGGTGACCATCGACGGCACCAGGATCGCCCCCGACGCCACCCAGGGCACCGCCCAGGTGATCGACGTACGAAATCACTGGCTGGTCCCCGGCTTCGTCGACCTGCACAACCACGGCGGCGGCGGAGCCTCCTTCTCCGGCACCGCCGAGGACGTGCAGCAGGCCGTCCACGCCCACCGCCGTCACGGCACCACCACCCTCGTCGCGTCCACCGTCACCGACGACATGGACGTCCTGGTCCGCCAGGCCGGCCTGCTGAGTGAGCTGGCCGAGCAGGGTGACCTGGCCGGTATCCACTTCGAGGGCCCGTTCATCTCGCCGTGCCGTAAGGGCGCGCACTCGGAGGCGCTGCTGCGCGACCCGGATCCGGCGGAGGTGCGCAAGCTGATCGACGCGGCGCGCGGCAGGGCGAGGATGGTCACGCTGGCGACCGAGCTGCCGGGCGGCATCGACTCCGTACGGCTGCTGGCCGAGCACGGGGTGATCGCGGCCGTGGGTCACACGGACGCCACGTACGAGCAGACGGTGGAGGCGATCGAGGCGGGGGCGACGGTCGCCACCCACCTCTTCAACGCGATGCCCCCGCTCGGGCACCGCGCGCCGGGCCCGATCGCCGCGCTGCTGGAGGACGAGCGGGTGACGGTCGAGCTGATCAACGACGGCGTCCATCTGCATCCGGCCGCGCTGGAGCTGGCGTTCCACCGGGCGGGGGCGGGCCGGGTCGCGTTCATCACGGACGCGATGGACGCGGCGGGCATCGGCGACGGCCGTTACATGCTCGGCCCGCTGGAGGTCGAGGTCAGTGAGGGCGTGGCCCGGCTGGTGGAGGGCGGTTCGATCGCCGGCTCCACGCTGACGCTGGACCGGGCGTTCAAGCGGGCGGTGACCGTGGACCGGCTGCCGGTTCAGGACGTGGTGGCGGCCCTGTCCGCGAACCCGGCCCGGCTGCTGGGCATGGACGACCGGGTGGGGTCCCTGGAGCCGGGCAAGGACGCCGACCTGGTGCTGCTGGACGAGAACTTCGACCTCAAGGGCGTGATGAGGCAGGGGGTTTGGGTGGTGGAGCCCCAACTGGCCTGAAATACGCGCCGGCCGAGCGCGCGTGAGAGACGGTGGCCGACCCCGGGACTGGGCCGGCCACCGTCCCTTTGGCATGATCAGGACGTCCGGAAGGACGTATTCACGCGAACAGCGGGCGAACCGCAGGTGACCGGGGGAGGTCGGACCAGGGTGATTCTCACGGTCACGGTGAACACCGCTCTCGACGTCACGTACCGCGTCCCCGCCCTGCTCCCGCACGCCACGCACCGGGTGACCGAGGTGACCGAACGCCCCGGCGGCAAGGGACTGAACGTGGCACGCGTCCTGGCCGCCCTCGGACACGAGGTGACGGTCACCGGTTTCGCGGGCGGCCCCACGGGCCGTGTCGTACGGGATCTGCTCACCGGCGTGACGGACGCGCTGGTGCCGTGCGCGGCCCCGACCCGCCGGACCGTCGCCGTCGTCGACGAACGCACCGGCGACGCCACGCAGTTCAACGAACCCGGCCCGGTCGTCACCCCCGCCGAGTGGTCCGCGTTCCAGGAGTCGTACGAGCCTCTGGTGGCCGGCGCCGACGCGGTGGCCCTGTGCGGCAGCCTGCCGCCGGGGGTGCCGGTGGGCGCGTACGCGAGCCTGGTGCGCACCGCGCGGGCGGCGGGCGTGCCGGTGCTGCTGGACACCAGTGGTGAGGCGCTGCGCCGGGCGGTCGCCGCACGCCCCGATCTGATCAAGCCGAACGCCGATGAACTGGCCGAACTGACCGGCTCCCACGAGCCGTTGCGTGCGACGCAGGACGCCCGTCGGCGCGGCGCCCGCTCGGTGGTGGCGTCCCTGGGCCCGCAGGGCCTGGTCGCGGCGACCCCGGAGGGCCGCTGGCGGGCCACCCCGCCGGCCCGCCTGCGCGGCAACCCGACGGGCGCCGGGGACGCGGTCTGCGCGGGCCTGCTCTCCGGCCTGGTCGAGCGCCTCCCCTGGCCCCGCACCCTGGCCCGAGCGGTCGCCCTGTCCGCGGCGACGGTCCTGTCCCCGACGGCCGGCGATTTCGACCGGTCGGTCTACGAGGACCTGGTGGGCAGGGTGGCGGTGACCGGCGAGGTCACCGCGGCCTGAGCGCGGTGGTTACTCCGTGACCTGGCCCTTCTTCAGCCAGAACTGGTCCAGGAGCACATTGCACTTGTCGCCGTTCTCGCAGGAGAGGGTGATGGTGTTGGTGCCCTTGGTGAGGGTGGGCCAGGCGTAGGTGGTGGTCCAGCCCTTCTCGAAGTTGCCCTGGGGGGCCTTCGCGTAGTTCTTCAGGCTGAGCGGCTGGCCGAACTTCTTGCCGTTGAACGTGAGGGTCATCGCCTGGTCCTCGCCCGGGGCGCTGTAGTGCGCGAACAGCGTGTACGCGCCGTCCTCGGGGATGCCGTCGACGCTCCAGGTGACGGAGTTGCCGACCTGGTTCATGGCGACGTAGATGCCACCGTCGGCCTCGGCGCCCTGGATGTCGGAGGCGAGGGCGGCGGTGCCACCGAGGCGCATGGCCTTGGCGTCGACCGTCGGCAGCTCGACCTCCTTCTCGGTGTCGCCGCTGCTGGAAGCACTGGGCGAGGCGCTCTGGGAGACGGTGGGCGGGGTGGAGGCCCCGTCGTCGGCCTTGTTGTCGTCGCCGGAGCCGCCGTTGGCCATCGCGACCGCGATACCGATGACGACGGCGGCGACCACCGCGACCGCGCCGATCAGCAGTCCCTTGGTGTTGGGGCCGCTGCCCCGGCCGCCGCCGCTGCCCTGGTAGCCCTGCTGCCGGTTGCCGGTGGGCACGCCTGCGCCGCCGGAGAAGTTCTCGGGTCCGGCGTGGTTGCCGTTCGGCTGGCCGTACCCGCCCTGCTGGGGCGGCACCGCCTGCTGCCCGTACTGCGCGGTCTGCTGCTGGCCGTACTGGCGCTCGCCGACCGGGCGCACCCGGTTCACCGACGGATATCCGTAGCCACCGCCGGACGGAGGCTGTGCTCCGTTGGCCTGGCCGTCGGCGTAGAGGTAGCCGAACGGGTCGTCGTCCTCGGGCGTACTCGCGCCGTTGTTGCCGGGCGTCATCCCTTCGTACTCCTCAACAGGTGCGGGGCGGATGTGGTTCGCGTATCCCTACGCGTCCCTACGTGCGGAGAAGTGCGAGCCTACCCGCTCCCGACCCGCCGAACGGGTGACTCGGATCGCATCGCTTCGGGCCACGGTGCGCTGACCTGGTGATCATCCGGCGCGTCGGTGCTGTTTGGGACGAGATCGTTTCTCTACGTACATCCGCTCGTCGGCGGACTTGAGCACCTCGTCCGCGGTCATCCCGCAGTGTGCCCAACCGATGCCGAAGCTGGCGCCCACCCGGACGGCCCGGCCCTCGGCGCGGATCGGCTGGATGATCTCGTTGCGCAGGCGTACGGCGAGGTCCTGGGCGTCGGCGCTGCCGAGGCCGTCGGCGAGGATCACGAACTCGTCGCCGCCGAGCCGGGCGACGGTGTCGCCGTCGCGGACCCCGCGGGTGAGCCGGCGGGCGACCTCGATGAGGACCGCGTCACCGGCGTTGTGCCCGAACCGGTCGTTGATCGACTTGAAGCCGTCGAGGTCGCAGAAGAGGACGGCGAGCCCCTTGGCTCCGTCGTCGCGGGCGCCGTCCTCGGGGGCGACGGTGTGCACGTGGTGGTCGTAGGCCTCGAAGCTCTCCGCGCCGTCGGTCCGGAAGTCGAAGCCGTGCCCGTTGGTGTCGAAGGCGGGGTGCCCCTGGGCGTCCATGGCGTCGATGGCGGCGGGGTGGGTGGACTGCGGGCGCTTGCAGAGCCGGGAGGAGAGGCGCGAGCGCAGCTCGGCGGAGTTCGGCAGGCCGGTGAGGGAGTCGTGGGAGGCGCGGTGGGCGAGCTGGAGTTCGCGGCGCTTGCGGTCCTCTATGTCCTCGACGTGTGTGAGGAGGAAGCGGGGTCCGTCGGCGGCGTCGGCGACGACGGAGTTGCGCAGCGACACCCACAGGTACGTGCCGTCGCGCCGGCCGAGGCGCAGTTCGGCCCGTCCGCCCTCGGCGGAGGTCCGCAGCAGGGTGCCTATGTCCTCGGGGTGGACGAGGTCGGAGAAGGAGTAGCGGCGCATCGCGGAGGCGGGGCGGCCCAGCAGGCGGCACAGGGCGTCGTTGGTGCGCAGGATCCGGCCGTGCTGGTCGCCGCCCATCTCGGCGATGGCCATGCCGGAGGGGGCGTACTCGAAGGCCTGACGGAAGCTTTCCTCGCTGGCGCGCAGGGCCTGCTGTTCGCGTTCGAGGCGGACCAGGGCGCGCTGCATGTTGGCGCGCAGACGCGCGTTGCTGATCGCGATGGCGGCCTGGAAGGCGTACATCTGGAGGGCCTCGCGGCCCCAGGCGCCTGGCCGCCGGCCGTTGCGCGGACGGTCCACGGAGAGGACGCCGATGAGTTCGCCGCAGGCGCCGTTGCCGCCGGGGGCGGCGGGCGTGTACATGGGGGCGAACAGCCGGTCGGAGGGGTGCCACTCGTCGTCGAAGCGGGGCGCGGGCCCGTCCGTGTACCACTGCGGGACGTCGTCGTCGTCGAGGACCCAGCCCTCGGTGTGGGGTATGAAGATCAGGTCGCCCCAGGTCTCGCCCATGCCCAGCCGCCGCTCCCAGGACTCGCGGGAGCCGACCCGGCCGGTGATGAAGGCCTCGGCCGCGGGGTCTCCGGCGAAGGCGGCGACGACGAGGTCACCGTCGGGGCGAACGAGGTTGACGCACGCCAGTTCGTATCCGAGGGCGGCCACGACGCCGTTGGCGACCGTCTGCAGCGTGTCGGCCAGGCTGCGGGCCGTGTTCATGTCGGCCATGACCTGGTGCAGTTGTCGCAGGGACGCAAGACGGACGTAAGGCTCCGACTCGGCCTCCATGCTCGCCCTCCCCCCGAGACTTCGCAGCGAATCAAGGGTTGTCTTCGGCGTAACGTCGTTTCTGTCGTTGCGCATGTCGTTGTGTCTGTGCACGTGTCTGCGTACGTGTCTGTACCTGTGACACCTCCGCCACTGAATCACAGCGCGCTGCCCACTCGGTACACAGGGTCAACAATTCCCCGGGCTTGTGACTCAAGTCACATAAGAACCTGAGCAATTGCGCGGGCTTTCTGTATTCTCCCTGTGCCTTTACTGAGCGTATGACTCCCCTGCCGGAGAGCGTACGGGAATCGGTCCCCCGGACAGATGCCGGACGTGCGCCGGACCTAGGGCGGACCTACGACCGCACTCGGGCGAAGGTCCGATGCGGGGCGGCCGGACCGGGGACTAGCGTGCGGAGCGTGCCTCCCGACCTGCTGAAGACCTCGCCCACCGTGCCCGCCCAGCCCGGCCCCTCCGGGCATGCTGTGGGGGTGAGCAACGACGAGTTCCGTGCGGCCATGTCCCGGCTGGCCGGCGGCGTGGTCCTGGTGACCGCGCAGGAGGCCCCACTGGACCCGGACGACCCGGGGTCGCCGGAGGGCGAGAACGCCGGGATGACGGCCACGGCCTTCCTGTCCGTCTCCCTGGAACCGCCCCTGGTGCTGGTCAGCCTGCGCACGGGCTCCCGGATGGACGACCTGATCGACGAGCAGCCCCTGTGGGGGGTGTCGGTGCTGTCGGAGAGCCAGCGGCACATCGCCGGACGCTTCGCGATGAAGGGCCGGCTCAGCGACCGGCTCCTCTTCGAGGACATCCCGTACACCCGGGGCGAGATCACCGGCGCCCCCCTGGTCGGCGGCGCGCTGGCCACCCTGGAGTGCCGTACCGAGCAGCGGGTGGAGGCCGGGGACCACACCCTGGTGATCGGCCGGGTGCTGAACGCGCGCGTGCCGAGCGCAGAGGGCGGGCCACTGCTCTATTTCAAGGGCCGCTATCGCCACCTGAACTGAACGGCAATTCAGTGGCCGCCCGCTGAACTCCCTTCCTACACTCCGCCCATGACCACGCCGCCGCTGACTTCCGCTCCGCGTCTCGAAGAAATAACCTCCGCAAATCTGGAAGCCGCTCTCGGCATTCGGGTCCTGCCCGAGCAGGAATTCGCGGTCTCCCCCGTGATGAAGTCCCTCGCCGAGGCCTATGTGCATCCCGGGGTCGCCTGGCCGCGTCTGATCGTCGACGGCGGACGCCCCGTCGGCTTCCTGATGGCCTTCCTCGACATCGAGTGGGGCGAGGACGGCACCCTGATCCGCTCCGGCCTGTGGCGGCTGAACATCGCCGCGGGCGAGCAGGGCCGCGGCTACGGCCGTTTCGCCGTCGAGTCCGTCGCCGAGCAGATCCGCCTCCGCGGCGGCACGGAGCTGTACGTCACCTGGCACCCCGGCGACCACGGCCCCGAGGGCTTCTACACCGGCCTGGGCTTCCGCGACACGGGGGAGCGGAGCGGGGACGAGACGGTGGGGGTACTGACACTGGACCGTGTACGAGCGTGAAGGCGCCCGACGGTCGCCGGCTTCCTCATCGGGTTCCTCGGCTCGCCGTCAGCCGGTTGCCGGCTCCTTGATTATACACATCTGCGTGTGCGGCAGAAGCAAAAAAGTAAAAACCTGGGTGCTCCCGGAAA
>NZ_JARGEF010000288.1:0-9543 GCF_033794725.1 Streptomyces sp. ID05-39B
GACCGGTTACCCGCGATTTCCAGGCCGGCCCCCGCCGGGCGGGACATGACCTCGGGTGCAGACCCGTGGAGGCCGGGCGCGCACTTCCCCACGCCCCTTCGGTGAGACCGGTTACCCGCGATTTCCAGGCCGGCCCCCGCCGGGCGGGACATGACCTCGGGTGCAGACCCGTGGAGGCCGGGCGCGCACTTCCCCACGCCCCTTGGGTGAGACCCGCTGCCCCCGTTTTCCAGGCCGGCCCCGTGCGGTCAGAGTCTCATCGGCTGCGGGGACTCCCTGCGGGCCGGGTCCGGGGCGTCGTACTCGCGGATGATCTCGTAGCGGGTGTTGCGCTCCACCGGGCGGAAGCCCGCGTCCCGGATGAGGTCGAGGAGGTCTTCGCGGGTGAGCTTGTTCGGGGTGCCGTAGTTGTCGGCGTCGTGGGTGATCTTGTACTCGACGACCGAGCCGTCCATGTCGTCCGCGCCGTGCTGGAGGGCCAGCTGTGCGGTCTGGACGCCGTGCATGACCCAGAAGACCTTGACGTGCGGGACGTTGTCGAAGAGCAGGCGCGAGACGGCGAAGGTCTTGAGGGCCTCCGCGCCGGTCGCCATCTGGGTACGGGCCTGAAGGCGGTTACGTACCTTCCCGTCCTTCACGTCCACGAAGTCGTGCTGGTAGCGGAGCGGGATGAAGACCTGGAAACCGCCGGTCTCGTCCTGGAGTTCGCGCAGCCGCAGCACGTGGTCCACGCGGTGGCGCGGCTCCTCGATGTGGCCGTACAGCATAGTGCTCGGGGTCTTCAGACCCTTCTCGTGCGCCAGGCGGTGGATCCGCGACCAGTCCTCCCAGTGCGTGCGGTGGTCCACGATGTGCTGGCGGACCTCCCAGTCGAAGATCTCCGCACCGCCGCCGGTGAGCGACTCCAGACCCGCGTCGATCAGCTCGTCGAGGATCTCCGACGCCGACAGACCCGAGATCGTCTCGAAGTGGTGGATCTCCGTTGCCGTAAACGCTTTCAGAGACACGTGCGGCAGGGCGGCCTTCAGCTCGCGCAGGGAGCGCGGGTAGTAGCGCCACGGCAGGTTCGGGTGCAGGCCGTTGACGATGTGCAGTTCGGTGAGGTTCTCCGACTCCATCGCCTTCGCGAGCTTGACGGCCTCCTCGATGCGCATCGTGTACGCGTCCTTCTCCCCCGGCTTGCGCTGGAAGGAGCAGTACGCGCAGGACGCCGTGCACACGTTCGTCATGTTGAGGTGGCGGTTGACGTTGAAGTGGACGACGTCGCCGTTCTTCCGCGTCCGCACCTCGTGCGCGAGTCCGCCCAGCCAGGCCAGGTCGTCCGACTCGTACAGCGCGATGCCGTCCTCACGGGTCAGCCGTTCACCGGCCCTGACCTTCTGCTCCAGCTCGCGCTTGAGCCCGACGTCCATGCAGCTACCTCTTCCGTTCGCCCTGAGTTCGCCCTGAGACAGACTTCGTCAACCGTACGCCCAACCGATCAGACCTCTTCGGGAAGCTCCCCGACCCGGTTCTCCCACTTCGTGGAGAGCACGATGGTCGTACGGGTGCGGGACACACCCTTCGTGCCGGACAGCCGACGGATGATCTTCTCCAGCCCGTCGACGTCGTTCGCCCGGACCTTGAGCATGAACGAGTCGTCGCCGGCGATGAACCAGCAGTCCTCGATCTCGCTGAGGTCCTTCATCCGCGCGGCCACGTCCTCGTGGTCGGCGGCGTCGGAGAGGGAGATGCCGATGAGGGCGGTGACGCCCAGGCCGAGCTGGGCGGCGTTCACCGTGGCCCGGTAGCCCGTGATGACGCCGGCCGCCTCCAGCCGGTTGATGCGGTCGGTGACGCTGGGTCCCGACAGGCCGACGAGGCGCCCCAGCTCCGCGTACGAGGCCCGGCCGTTCTCCCTCAGGGCCTGGATGAGCTGCCTGTCCACCGCGTCCATGCGATCGAGCCTTCCGATGAAGAGGTCTGAGAGTTACTGAAGTTTCTGAAGGTGGTGCTGGTGGTTGCCGGTGCTGGTGCGGTGGTCCCCGCTGTCCGCCCTCGCTCAGGCGGGGCGGGTGCCGCCGCCCAGTTCGCCCTTCCAGCGGCGGTACAGGCCGTGCGTCACGCCTGCCGCGTCGAGGACCCGGCCGGCGACGAAGTCGACCAGGTCCTGGATGTGGGTGGCGCCCGCGTAGAAGGCCGGGGAGGCGGGTACGACGCTCGCGCCCGCGTCGTCCAGGGCGACGAGGTGCCGCAGGGTCTGCCCGCTCAGCGGGGTCTCCCGGACGGCGACGACGAGCGTGCGGCGCTCCTTGAGCGTCACGCTCGCCGCCCGCTGGAGCAGATCCTTGGACAGCCCGAGCGCGACTCCGGCGACACAGGCCGTCGAGGCGGGCACGATCAGCATCCCCTTCGCCGGGTACGACCCCGACGACGGCCCCGCCGCCAGGTCACCGGCTCCCCAGTACCGCACGGCGTCCGTGTCCACGTCGACGTCGAAGGTGCCCGGCTTGCCGTCGGCGCCCCGCGCGAGCCAGTCCCGCAGGTCGTCCCGCCAGTGCGCGTCCCGGAACGAGATCCCCGTCTCGTCGAGCAGCGTGAGCCGCGAGGCCCGGCTGACGACCAGGTCCACGCTCTCGCCCCCGGCGAGCAGCGCGCGCAGCACGGCGGCGGCATAGGGCGTACCGGACGCCCCGGACACCCCCACGATCCAAGGCACGCGCTGCGTTTCTCCTGCGTTCACACCTTGAGCGTACCGGCGAACGGGGAGGTGCTCCGGACCGGACTACAGCGTGAGGCCGCGCACCAGCAGGTCGATGAGCGCGCACACGAAGAGACTGATGCCGATGAAGCCGTTCGTGGAGAAGAACGCCCTGTTCAGGCGGGACAGGTCGTGCGGGCGGACGATGGTGTGCTCGTAGACGAACGCGCCCCCGACGATCAGCAGGCCCAGCCAGAAGAAGGCACCCGCGTCCGTGGCGAGGGCGTACCAGACCAGCAGGGCCGTGGTGACGGCGTGGCAGGCGCGGGCGCCCCAGATCGCCGCCGGGATGCCGAAGCGGGCCGGGACCGACAGGACGCCGGTCTCGCGGTCGGTGTCGATGTCCTGGCAGGCGTAGATCAGGTCGAAGCCGCCGATCCAGATGCCGACGGCCAGGCCCAGGATGACCGCGTCCCAGGACCATTCGCCGGTGACCGCGAGCCAGCCGCCGATCGGGCCCATCGCCTGGGCGATGCCGAGGATGGCCTGCGGAAAGTTCGTGAAGCGTTTTCCGTAGGGGTAGACCACCATCGGGATCACGGCGACCGGGGCGAGGGCGAGGCAGAGCGGGTTGAGCAGGGCCGCCGAGCCGAGGAAGACCGCCAGGGCGATGAGCGCGCCGGTCCAGGCGTGCTTGACCGACATGGCACCGGTGACGAGTTCGCGGTGGGCGGTGCGCGGGTTCCGTGCGTCGATCTCGCGGTCGATGATCCGGTTGACCGCCATGGCGAAGGTGCGCAGACCCACCATGCAGACCGTGACCAGCAGCAGCCGGCCCCAGTGGATGTTCTCGTCCAGCGTGAACATCGCGGTCAGCGCGGCGATGTAGGCGAAGGGCAGCGCGAAGACCGAGTGCTCGATCATCACCAGGCGCAGGAAGGCCTTCGTGCGTCCCGGCTGCTGCGGGAGCGCTGCGGATGCCGAGGTCACAGGCCGTACTCCTTCCAGCGGCGGTCGACCGTGGCCGCCGTCTCCGGGTCCGCGAGGACCATGTCCGGCCAGCCGCCGTCGCGGGTGTAGCCCTCCTCGGGCCACTTCCTCGTCGCGTCGATGCCCGCCTTGCCTCCCCAGAACTGCTGGTAGGAGGCGTGGTCGAGGTGGTCGACGGGGCCTTCGACGATCGACAGGTCACGGGCGTAGTCGGTGTTGCCCAGTGCCCGCCAGGCGACCTCGTGCAGGTCGTGGACATCACAGTCGGAGTCGACGACCACGATCAGCTTGGTCAGGGACATCATGTGGGCGCCCCACACCGCGTGCATGACCTTCTGCGCGTGCTTGGGGTACTTCTTGTCGATCGAGACGATCGCGCAGTTGTGGAAGCCGCCGGCCTCGGGCAGGTGGTAGTCCACGATGTCCGGGACGATGATCTTGAGGAGCGGGAGGAAGAACCGCTCCGTCGCGCGGCCCAACGGGCCGTCCTCGGTCGGCGGGCGGCCCACCACGATCGACTGGAGCAGCGGACGCTTGCGCATCGTCACGCAATCGATCGTCAGTGCCGGAAACGGTTCCTGCGGTGTGTAGAAACCGGTGTGGTCGCCGAACGGGCCCTCCGGGAGCATCTCGCCCGGCTCCAGCCAGCCCTCCAGCACGACCTCCGCCTGCGCCGGGACCTGGAGCGGAACCGTCTTGCAGTCGACCATCTCGATCCGCTTGCCCGCGAGGAACCCGGCGAAGAGGTACTCGTCGATGTCACCGGGCAGCGGGGCGGTGGAGGCGTACGTGACGGCCGGCGGGCAGCCGAAGGCGATCGCGACCGGCAGCCGCTCGCCCCGGCGGGCCGCGACCTGGTAGTGGTTGCGGCTGTCCTTGTGGATCTGCCAGTGCATGCCGATCGTGCGCTTGTCGTGGCGCTGGAGGCGGTAGAGGCCGAGGTTGCGGACACCGTTCTCCGGGTCCCGGGTGTGGGTCAGGCCGAGGTTGAAGAACGACCCGCCGTCCTTGGGCCAGGTGAACAGGGCCGGCAGCTGGTCCAGGTCCACCTCGTCGCCGCGCAGGACGACCTCCTGCACGGGACCGTCCTTCACCTTCTTCGGCGGAACGTGGGCCATCGCGCCGAGCTTGCCGAACGCCTCGCGCACCCCCACGAACCCGTGCGGCAGCTCGGGCTTCAGCAGCCCGCCGATCCGCTCGGAGATCTCCGCGTACGACTTCAGCCCGAGCGCCTTCAGCAGGCGGCGGTCGGTGCCGAACACGTTCATCGCGAGGGGCATCGCCGAGCCCTTCACGTTCTCGAAGAGGAGCGCGGGGCCGCCGGACTTCTGGACCCGGTCGACGATCTCCCCGACCTCCAGATACGGGTCGACCTCGGCCTTGATGCGCTTGAGGTCGCCCTCACGCTCCAGGGCCCTGAGCAGGGAGCGAAGATCGTCGTAAGCCATGCGGCCCAGTATCCCCGAGGGGCTACCCTGACCCCGTACCTGGGGCCCGTCCTCGTGGCCCCGCCGCCTTCTGCGCTGGAGAGACCCATGCTGCGGGTACTGATGTTCCTGGTACCGCTGGCGCTGAGCGTCTACGCGTTCATCGACTGCATCAGCACGAAGGACGACGAGATCCGCCACATGCCCAAGCCGCTGTGGGCGATCCTCGTCCTGCTGTTCCCGCTCGTCGGCTCGCTCTCCTGGCTCGTCGCGGGCAAGAAGCGCAGCCCGGCCGCCGAAGGCTGGGCGGGCGTCCGCGAGGGCCGCGCGCAGCAGCGGCAGTGGATCGCCCCGGACGACAACCCCGAGTTCCTGAAGTCGCTCGACGACGACGAGAAGGACGACGGGAAGGACAACGACGGCCTGGGCAACGACGGGAAGGGCAAGGGGGACGACGGGAGCTGACGAGGCTCAGGGCCTCCCTCCCGGAACGCCTGGAAAACGCCTGCGGAAACACCGCCCGTGCGAGCGCCTGCCGAACACCTGATGAGCGCCTGACGAGCACTCGGTGAGCGAGGGCCGGGCGCCCGCTACCGTGGTGCGCGATCACGATGAAGAGACCACGCGACCCTGACGCCGACGGGCGCGGCAGCCGCCTGCGCACCGTAGATCTGGCGCGCCTCGCCGGGCTGTCGACCCAGCAGATCCGCAACTACGAGGAGGCGGGCGTGCTGCCCCCGGCCGGGCGCACCGAGTCCGGCTACCGCACCTTCGGGGACGTGCACCGGCGGGCCCTGCTGACGTACCGGACCCTGCTCGCCGGGTACGGCCCGGTGCGGGCGACCCGGATCATGCGGACCGTGCACGTGGGTGACGTACCGGGCGCGCTCGCCCTCGTCGACGCCGCGCACGCCGCGCTGCACGAGGAACGGGCGGCGCTACGGGCCACCGGCGAGGCACTGGAGACCCTCGCCGAGGACACCCCGGACCCCCGCGAGCGGTCCGGCCTGCGCATCGGAGAGGTCGCCGCCCTGATCGGCGTACGTCCGTCGGCGCTGCGGGTGTGGGAGGCGGCCGCGCTCCTCACGCCGCCGCGCGAACACCCCACCGGCTACCGGCTGTACGGCCCTGCCGAGCTGCGGGACGCCCGGGTGATCCACAGCCTGCGCCGCAGCCACTACCTCCTGGACCAGATCCGGCCCGTACTGGAGGACCTGCGCCGGGAGGGCGGCACCAGGTCCCTGCGCGGGGCGCTGACGGCACGGGCGGAGTCCCTGACCGCCCGCAGCCAGGCCATGCTGGCGGCCGCGGGCGCGTTGTCGGCGTACCTTGCCGAGGGGCTCGGCCCGGCGCAGGGGTGAGGCCGCCGGGATCGAGCACCGAGGAGACCTCGATGCCGTCGGTGACCCGGTCGGCTGCCCTCGGAACATCGGGAACGCGTTTGCGCATGTTTCTGTCGGCTTTCGGTCACAGTGAGGGCATGGATCTCTTGGATCGGGCGACGGCGCGGAGCTGGCTCGGGGCCGCTGTCGAGGAGGCCCGGGCCGGGCTCGGTGAGGGCGGTGTTCCGATCGGTGCCGCGCTGTACGGGGCCGACGGGACGCTTCTCGGCAGGGGGCGCAACCGGCGCGTGCAGGACGACGACCCCTCGACGCATGCGGAGACGGCGGCGTTCCGGGCGGCGGGGCGGCAGCGGACGTACCGCGGGACGACGATGGTGACGACGCTCTCGCCGTGCTGGTACTGCTCCGGGCTGGTGCGTCAGTTCGGTATCTCGCGTGTCGTGATCGGCGAGGCCGTCACCTTTCACGGCGGCCATGACTGGCTCGCCGGGCACGGCGTGGAGATCGTGCTCCTGGACGACCCCGAGTGCGTCGCGATGATGCGCGACTTCATCGAGAAGAACCCTGCCCTGTGGAACGAGGACATCGGTGCGTGACGTCGCCCAGCACGCCGGATCGCTTCCCGTCGGCGTCAGGGTCGTGGAGTCCGTGCCGGCCCCGGTCGGGCGGGTGACGTACGAGGCCGTCGACTCCCACGTGTACCTGCGGGCGAAGCCGGATTCGATCACTGTGGGCTGACATGTCGTTACGCAACGGACACCGGGCGCTCTGGCACACATCAACTCTCTCTCCTTACCCTTGCGTTGATGACCGGCCACGGGGGAGGTGCGGTGCACAGACGGTTGTACGGGCGGGGTGCGCTGTTCGATGTCGAGCCGGCCGGTCTCGTACCGCGGCTCGTCGGGTTACGGCCGTACGAGCATCACGCGGTGAAGCCCGAACACGGCGACGACGTCCCGGTGTTGGTGCTGACCGGCGGGCGGGGAACGGGCAAGAGCGCGGTGCTCGCCGAGGTGTGGGAGGCGTACACCGAACGGACGCGGAGGGGTGAGGCGCGCAGACGGACACCGGTCGCGCTGATCGACTGCGAGGACGTCCAGTTCGCCGGGCCGCCGCATGAGGAGAGCCCGGAGTCCTGGTCGCCGGTGTGGCAGGCCCTGCTGGTGCTCGCCGAGCAGCTGACCGAGCCCGTGAAGGCCGCCGGGCAGCTCACCTTCCCGCGGCTGACGGCGGGCCTGGTCGCGGTGCGGGCCAGCGACTGGAGCGGGCGGACCGACTCGGAGCGCATCCGGCGTGAGCTGGTGCGGATCCTGCTGCTGAACGAGCGCGGCTCACGGTTCGGGGTGGCCGGGCGGTGGGCGGCACGGGTCGCGGGGCGGGTCATCGTGGCGGCCAGCGGGCAGGGCCCGTTCGTGGCGGCGGCCATCGACGCCACCCTGGAGTCCCTGTCGGAGGGGTTCACGAACCACAGGGAACAGCGGCCGTCCCAGTGGTACCGCGGCTATCCGAACGCGGGCGGCAACGCCAAGCGCGGCCTGCTGCTCCTGTCGGGGAACTTCCGGGCCGGCGGCACCTCGCGCGAGCACGCCGAACGGTGGCTGGTGCGGGCGCTGCTGGCCGACCTCGCGGAGGCGTACGCGGGCCTGGGGTCCCATCTGCGGCGGATCGGGCGGCCGGTCGTGCTGCTGGACAACGCGCGGAGCGGGCCGGGTCCGGGGCTGCTGGGCGCGGTGCTGCGGGACCGGGCGGAAGGGGCCGACGACCAGGTGGTGTGCGTGGCGACGGTCCGCGGGACCGAGCATCCGGCACTCGGGGACGCCGTACGGCGGGAGTTGGCCGAGGTGGCCCGGGTCGCCGAGTGGGCGCCGGGGAGTTCGCCGTCCTCGCGGGCCCTGCTGGTGCCGCTGCCGCCGCTGGGTCCTGACGAGACGCTGCACATGGTGGGCGCGGTCTGCGACGACATCGAGATACCGCCCCGACTGCCGCAGGCCGCGCACCGGCTGACCGGCGGGAACCCGCTGGGCATCGTCCTGCTCGCCACGGCGGCCCGGCAGCACCCCGAGCGGGCGGCCTCGCTGGGCCGGCTGCTCACCTCGGACATCCGGCTGGAGGAGGGGCAGGCGGAGGGCCGCCCGGCCTACGCCGAGCTGCTGGCGCGGCTCGTGCCGGCCGACCGGCTGGAGGAGCTGACCGTGCTGGCGGCGGCCCACGACCACGGCTCGGCGGTCGCCCTCGCCGCCGCGCACCTCCCGGACGACTTCGGCTCCTCGGGCGTACGGTCGCTGCGGTCGCGGCTCGCCGAGGAGGGCATGCCGGCCGTGCCGGGGCAGTTCGTGGGCGACCCGTTCGTGCGCACGCTGCTGCTGCTGCGGCTGCATCACCGCGACCCGGACCACGGCGGCTGGCGGGAGGTCCACGAGACACTGATCCGGCACTACACGGACCCGGCACCGGGACCCGACCCGTCTCCTGGTCCTGATCCCGTGCCCGATCCCGTACCCGCGCCGGACCCCGCGCTCACCCCCGATCCCGCCCGTGCCCGCTACCGGCTCGCCCACGAACTCGCCCTCGGGAACACCGAGAACGCGGTTTCCCACCTGCGCGACACGTTCCGCACGCTCGACACCCGGACCTGGCTGGACACCCTCTGCTTCCTCGCCTCGGCGCAGTACTTCCACGCGCACGACGCCGAGGGCCGCGACCTGGGACACGACGACCGGCGGGCGGCGATCGCGCTGGGCCGCACGGACGCCGGGCACGGCCCGCCCGAGGGCGTGGACGCCTTTCTGCATCTGCGGACCCGGCGGCTGCTGCACGCGGTGTGGCAGGCCGGCGATCCGCTGGTGCTGCCCGACCCGGGGGTGTGCGAGCGGCTGCGGTTCGAGCTGCTGCAACTGTCCGACCTGCGGCCCGCCGGGGGTGCCCTGCTGTTCGCGACCTCGCGGGCCTGGCCCCGGGACGCGCTCGCCGGCCGCCCCTTGCGCACACCGGCCGACGACGGCGAAGACGACGGGGACGGGGAGGCGTGATGACGGGCGCGGGTGGCGGCGGCGGAAGCGGTGGCGGTGGCCCTTATAAAAATCTGAACTTGCCACCAAAGCAT
>NZ_JARGEF010000289.1:0-9518 GCF_033794725.1 Streptomyces sp. ID05-39B
ACCCGTTACGACAAGAGGGCCTACGTCTTCCACGGCACCGTCACCACCGCGGCGATCCGACTCTGGCTCCGACAGTGATCCGCCGGACAGAACCTAGCCCCATTCGACCAGCCGAAACCACCCGAAGTGACGGTGCGGTGGGAATGAACCGCCCGCGTGGGTGATGCGTCATGAACCTGTGAGGAGCGGTGCCGCGAAATCCCTGCGGATCGACGTCCGTAGGGCAACACTGGGTTCCGACCGACTTATCACAACGGGGGGCGGCCATGAACGACGTTTCACGCCGCGGGACAGACACGACACACCTTCCACACACCACGCCAGAGCGAGAGATCCCCTCCATGTGCCAGCACCAGCCACCGTGCCCGACAGCCGACTCCGCCGACCGGGAATCCGCCCGCCTCGCGGCGCACCACCCGGAACAGGGCTGGAGCCTGCTGTGCAACGGCGTCCTGCTCTTCGAGGACACCGGCGAGATCCTGCCCGACGGCCGGATCATCGCACCGCACCGCCCGCTGGCCGGCAGCCGGATCGTCACGGCCGCCTGAGCAGCACCCACCGCATGAGCAACACCGTATGAGAAGCACCATATGAACAGCACCGCTGATGCAGCACCGCTAATGCAGCACCGCCTGATGCAGCACCGCCTGATCAGAGCACGCTCGTGAGACCACCTGATCAGCACGCCTGAGCAGCACCGCCTCGGCACCACCCGGACGGCACCGACGAACGCCGTTCACCGCACCGCGGGGCCGGACCGCAGCCGCCGCTGCGCGCCGGCCCCGACGCCCGTCCAGGGGTGCTCACTCCCCGTAACCCTGCGGTTTCCCTCCAGTTCCTCTTCCCACAGGCCCTCGATTTCCGGAAGACTCCTGGAAGTTCCGGAGCACGGATCGGGCGAGCAGAGGTGGGCACAGTGGCGGCGGACGAGACGGCACCCGCGCCCCAGGGCAAGGTCACCATCACCGAGATCGCCCGCCGGGCCGGGGTCTCCGTGCCGACCGTGTCGCGGGTGGTCAACGGCCGTTCCGACGTCTCCCCCGCGACCCGCGCCCGCGTCGAGGACCTGCTGCGTCTGCACGGTTACCGCAAGCGCCCCGCCGCCCTCCCGTCCCGTGCCGCCCTGCTCGACCTGGTCTTCAACAACCTTGACTCACCCTGGGCCGTGGAGATCATCCGCGGGGTCGAGGAGGCCGCGCACGCCGCGGGGGCCGGCACGGTGGTGTCCGCGATCCACGGCCGCACCGGCGACGCCCGGGAGTGGATGCGCAATCTGCGGGCCCGCGCCTCCGACGGCGTCATCCTCGTCACCTCGGCTCTGGAACCGCCGCTGCACGAACAGTTGCGCATCCTGGGCGTCCCCCTGGTGGTCGTCGACCCGATGGGCTCCCCCGCCTTCGACACCCCGACGATCGGCGCCGCCAACTGGTCCGGGGGCCTGGCCGCCACCGAGCACCTGCTCTCCCTCGGCCATCGCAGGATCGGCCTGATCGCCGGGCCGCCGCGGCTGCTCTGCTCGCGGGCCCGCTTCGACGGCTACCGGGCGGCCCTGGAGGCGGCCGGCGTCGCCCTGGACGAATCCCTGGTCGTGCCCGGCGACTTCCACCCCGAGTCCGGTTTCACCGGCTGCAACGCCCTGCTCGATCTGGCCGAGCCGCCGACCGCTCTGTTCGCGGCCAGCGACCAGATGGCGCTCGGCGCGATCGAGGCACTGCGCCGGCGCGGCCTGCGCGTCCCTGAGGACATGAGCGTGGTGGGTTTCGACGACCTGCCCGAAGTGCGCTGGTCCGCACCGCCGTTGACGACGATCCGGCAACCCCTCGCCGACATGGGCCAGCTGGCCGTCCGTACGGTCCTGCGGCTGGCCCGCGGCGAGCGGCCTGACTCACCACGGGTGGAACTGGGCACGGAGCTGGTGGTGCGCGCCAGCACCGCACCACCGGCTCCCGCCCCCTGACGACGTCCAGCGGGCAGCTCTCACGTCGACGCCCCGCTTCAAGCGCCTCTGCTCAAGTCCCGCACCAGGACTTCTACTTCAACGCCTCACGGATCGCGTAGTACGCCGGCTTCGGCGCGAGCTGCTCGTCCCACGGCAGGGCCGCCCCTTCACCCGGGAAGAACGCGGGAATCCACGAATATTTGTCCGTGTAGTCCCAGATGGTGATGCCGGCACACCGCCGTACCGCAAGGCACGCCTCGGTCATGTCCCGGTACCAGTCGGCCTGTTGGGCGAGCTTCTCCTCGGTGGCGGGCAGCTCCATCCGTACGTCGACCTCGGTGAGCGCGGTGTCCAGGCCGAGCCGGGAGAAGCGGCGCAGGTTGTCCTCCAGGCTCGTCGGATAGCCGTACTGGAGGGCCAGGTGGGCCTGGAGGCCGAAGCCGTGCAGTGGCACCTTCTGTGCCTTCAGCTGCTTGGCGAGGGTGTAGTAGGCGTCGCTCTTGGGGCCGACGGCCTCGACGTTGTAGTCGTTGAGGTAGAGCTTGGCCCTGGGGTCGGCCTGGTGGGCCCAGCGCAGGGCGTCGGCGATGTAGCCGGGGCCGAGCGTCTTGTAGAAGACGGTCTCCCGGTAGGTGCCGTCCTCGTTGAACGCCTCGTTGACGACGTCCCAGGCGTAGACCTTGCCCCGGTAGTGGCGGACCTCGGTCTGGATGTGGTTCTTCAGGACGGCCCGCAGTTCGGGGGCCGTCCACTCCCGGTCGGTGAGCCAGCCGGGCAGCTGGCTGTGCCAGACGAGGGTGTGGGCGCGGACCTTCTGGTGGTTGGCGCGGGCGAGGTTCACGATCTCGTCGCCGGCGGAGAAGTCGAAGACGCCCTGCTGGGGCTCGGTGGCGTACCACTTCATGCCGTTACCGGGGGTGATCATGTCGAACTCGTCGCCGAGGATCTTCGTGTAGGGGGCGTCGGTGAGTTCGGGGTTGTCGGTGGCGCTGCCGAAGTAGCGGCCGTGGCGCTCGGCGAGGTCGGCGAGCGTCCGGGGTTTCTCGTGCGCCTGTGCGGCCGGGCCGGTGGCAACACCGGCGCTGACCAGGACGGCGGCGAGGACACCGGCGAGTCTGAGCCGGGTACGGGAGGTGCGGGGCATGGTGCGACTCCTCACGATGGGTGGTGTCGTGCGGCCTGCCGTCGCCTTCCCGTCGCGAGGCCGGGAAGCACCTCCCACGCCTTGAGGCAGTGGGAGAGGGAAGGCGACGCCAGGACATGGGGCCGTACGCCGCGGGCGCGCGTCATCCCTTCGTGGCGCCGGCGGTGAGGCCGCCGACGAGCTGGCGCTCGGCGACGGAGTAGAAGGCCAGGGCGGGAACCATGGCGAGCACGAGATACGCGAAGACGCGGGCGTACTCGGCCGAGTACTGGCCCTGGAACTGCTGCACGCCGATGGGGATCGTCCACCAGGTGGAGTCGGTGAACACCAGCAGCGGCAGGAAGAAGTTGTTCCAGCTGGCCACCACCGCCAGGACGGAGACCGTGCCGAGGGCGGGGCGGGCCATGGGCAGCAGGATCCGCCAGAAGAAGGCGAGCGGGCTGCAGCCGTCGAGAGTGGCCGCCTCCTCCAGCTCGGGCGGGATCTGCTGGAAGAAGCCGCGCAGGATCACGATGGTCATCGGCAGCCCGAAGGCGGCCTGCGGCAGGATCACGCCCAGCGGGTTGTCCAGCAGCCCGAGCTGGCGCAGCAGCAGGAACAGCGGCAGGGCCGCCACCGCGAAGGGGAACATGAGCCCCAGCGTGAACAGGGTGAACAGCACCTCGCGGCCGCGGAAGGCGAACCGGGCGAAGGAGAACGCGGCGAGCGCGGACACAGCGACCACCACCACCGTCGTACCGATCGCGATGAGCGTGCTGCTGCCGACGAGTTGCCAGAAGGCGGCGGTGCCGAGGATGTCGGTGTAGTTGGAGGTCACCCACGACTCGGGCAGGCCGATCGGGTTGCGGGACAGCTCGTCGGTCGTCTTGAAGCCGGACAGGACGGCGTAGACGAGGGGGACGGCCATCGCCGCGCCGACGGCGACGAGGACGAGGTGCAGCGGAAGGTTTCGGCCAGTCTTGCGGTCGCTCATGCGCCGCCTCCTCTCAGGGTCGTGGTGGCCCCCTCCAGGTCGCGGCGCAGGACGAACCTCTGGTAGGCGAGGGCGAAGACGAGGCTGATGACGAACATGGCGACACTGATCGCGCTGGCGTATCCGACCTGGTAGCGCTTGAAGCCGTACTGGAACATGGTCACGGCCATCGTCTCGGAGTGGTGGTCCGGGCCGCCCGCCGTGGTGACCCAGACCAGGTCGAACAGCTGGACCGAGCCGATGATGGACAGGAACACGCTGATCCGCAGAGTCGGTGCGAGCAGCGGCAGCGTGACGTGGCGGAAGCGCTGCCAGGGGCCGGCGCCGTCGATGAGCGCGGCCTCGGTCAACTCCGCCGGGATGGACTGGAGTCCGGCCAGGTAGAGCATCATGTGGAAGCCGAAGAACTTCCACGTCATGACGAGGAAGAGGGTGGCCATGACCGTGGACGGGTCGGCGAACCACTCCCCGCCCAGGCCGTCCAGACCGACCGCGCCCAGCACATGGTCGGCGAGACCCTGGTCGGGCGCGAAGATCATGGCGAACAGCACGCCGGTGATCGCCTCGGAGAGGATGTACGGCGCGAAGAACAGCATCCGGTAGACCGCCCGGCCGCGGATGCGCTGGTTGAGCGCGACCGCCAGGGCAAGCGCGAACGGCAGCTGGACCACGAGCGAGAAGACGACCAGGAGCAGGCAGCGCCACAGGTCACCGAGGAAGACCGGGTCGTCGAGGAGACGGGTGAAGTTGTCGACGCCGATGTAGTTCTCGGGCATGCCGAAGCCGCCCCAGCGGAAGAACGAGGCGTACAGCGCGAACAGCATCGGCAGCAGCACCAGTACGCCGAACAGCACCAGGGCCGGCACCTGGAAGGCGACGGCGGTGAGCCAGTGGCGGGTGCGCCGCCGGCCCCGCCCCCGGGCCGCTTCTGCGGCCGGGGGCGGGGCACCGGCGTCCGGGCCGCTGCGCTTGTCCGGAAGGTAGGTCGAGGTCATTGCGGGCTACTGCTCTTCCTTCGCGACCTTGGTGATCGACTGGGCGACCTGTGCGGATGACTTGGAGCCGGCGATGAGGGCGGCGACGCTGTCGTTGATCTCCTGGCCCACGGCCGGCGCGTACGCCTGGTCGAGGTAGAGCTGGAAGCCGGTGGCCGCCTTCAACTGGGTTTGTACGGCCTTGAGGTTGGGGTCGGTCAGCGCGCTCTCGGCGGCGGGCACCACGGGCAGCACACCGGTCTCCTTGACCAGTGCGCTGTCGGTGGCGGCGGAGGCGAAGAACTTCAGGAAGTCGACCGCTTCCTGCGGGGCACCGGCGCGCAGGGCGTGCCCGCCGCCTCCGCCGAACACCTCGGTGAGCTTGCCCTGTCCGCCCTCGACCTCGGGGAACGGGAAGAACCCGAGGTCGGCGCCGAGGCCCTTGCCCGCGTCGGCCTCCACGACCGGGGCCCACTGGCCCATGAGTTCCATCGCGGCCTTGCCGTTGCCGACGGAGGCGGCCTGGCCGGTCGGGCTGGAGTAGGCGGCGCCCAGGAAGCCCTTCTGGAAGGGCTGGAGGTCCACCAGGTCCTGGAGGTGCTGCCCCGCCTGGACGAAGCCGTCCCCGGTGAAGTCCTTGTCCTCGTCGGCCTTCTGGAGGGCGTCGAGTCCGGCGGTGCGCATCGCGAGGTAGGCCCAGTAGTACATGCCGGGCCACTTCTCCTTGCCCGCCAGGGCGATCGGGGTGATGCCGGCGGCCTTCAACTTCTTTACGGCGTCGAGGAATCCGCTCCAGGTGGTGGGCGGCGCGCTGACGCCGGCCTGCTTGAAGAGGGCCTTGTTGTACCAGAACCCGATCATGCCGATGTCGAAGGGAATGCCGTAGGCCTTGTCGCCCAGCAGGTACGGCTCCTTGGCGACCGGCAGCAGACCGTCCGCCCAGTCCTTGGTGCGGCCGGTGAGGTCCTCGACGAGCCCGGCGTCGACCTGCTGCTGCAGAACACCGCCGCCCCACGTGTGGAAGATGTCGGGCAGCTTCCCGGAGGCGGTCAGCGCCGTCATCTTCGACTTGTAGGCGTCGTTCTCGAGTTGGACGATCTTGACCTTCACCTTGGGGTTCTGGGCCTCGAACTGCTTGGCGAGACGGGCCCAGACGTCCTTGGTCGGCTGGGTGGTGGAGATGTTCCACCACTCGATGGTGGTCGTCCCCGACGATCCTCCGTCCGAGTCGCCGCCGCAGGCACTCAGTGCCGTCATGCCCACACCGGCCGCGGCGGAGGCCGCCAGGAAGCCTCGTCGGGAGAGTCCCGGGTCGCCCATCATGCGCTCCTTGGGGTACGGAACGGCCCCCACGGCCGTCCTGAGATCGAAAGTTTCGGTATGAATCCAGAAAGCTTCGCTGCTGCCGCACCCTAGAGACAGCGCTGGACGAGTGGCAACCCCTTGAACACAGAGAAATTTCCGCACTTCCGTCAGACAGGCGACAGATCCAGGGTTCGAAACATTCGGCTCACCTGACGAACATTACGGAGCGGACTGTAGAGGCCCGTCCGGGGAGGGACAAGACCGCGCGTCGGGCGCTGCCGGCGGATCGAGAAATGCCCGCGCCCCAGCCGCCGTTCAGCCACCCCTCGCGAGCACAGGCTGGGTTCGCCGACGTCCACGCCCGACGTTCACGCCCGACGTTCACACCCCGGCGTTCGCACGAGAAGCGGCGGAGACGCCGCAGACGTCCGTGGCCGCACCACCGGGCGACCACCCAACGAGCCCGCCGATGACACCCCGTAGCCGCCGACACCTCGACCCCACCCCGCCTCCAGCAGCAGAAATTGCCATGAACCACCCGCTTTCAGCCCATCACCCTCCACCACGCCAGTCTTAACGGAAGCTTGACGCCGCACGCCCCGAGATCCGTGGGCCCATGCGTCACTCTCCGCTTACGCTGATGCGGCCGTCCGCGTCATGGCCGGAAACCGCAGGTCGATCCCCACACGCCGAGCGCACATCAGGAGCCCGCCGATGGCCACCACCGAGCACCCGCAGCCCAGTCGCCTGCGCGCCTGGACGCTGGAGGGCCTGTCGGACATGGGTCGGGGCGGCGGCCACCAGGGTCCGCACGCCGTACCTGAACCGGCCGACAAGGGCCGGCCCTGGTACCGGGTGATGTGCCTGACCGGCGTCGACTACTTCTCCACCCTCGGCTATCAGCCAGGCATCGCGGCCCTCGCGGCCGGCCTGCTCTCACCGGTCGCCACGATCGTGCTGGTGGTCGTCACCCTGGCCGGCGCCCTGCCGGTCTACCGCCGGGTCGCCGAGGAGAGCCCGCACGGCGAGGGCTCGATCTCCATGCTGGAGCGGCTGCTGCCCTTCTGGAAGGGCAAGCTGTTCGTCCTCACGCTGCTCGGCTTCGCCGCCACCGACTTCCTGATCACCATCACCCTGTCCGCGGCGGACGCCTCGACCCACCTCGTGGAGAACCCGCACCTGACGGACGCGCTGCACGACAAGCAGGTGCTGATCACCCTCATCCTCGTGGCCCTGCTCGGCGCGGTCTTCCTCAAGGGCTTCCTGGAGGCGATCGGCGTCGCCGTCGCCCTGGTCGGCGTCTACCTAGCGCTGAACGCGGTCGTCGTAACGGTCGGACTGTGGCACGTGGCCACCGAGAGCCATGTCGTCACCGACTGGTCGAACGCCCTGACCGCCGAGCACGGCAACGTCTTCGTGATGATCGGCGTCGCCCTGATCGTCTTCCCCAAGCTCGCGCTCGGCCTCTCCGGCTTCGAGACCGGCGTCGCCGTCATGCCACACGTCCAGGGGGACCCCGGGGACACCGAGGAGCGGCCGGCCGGCCGCATCCGCGACACCAAGAAGCTGCTCACCGTCGCCGCCGTCATCATGAGCTGCTTCCTGATCGCCACCAGCTTCGTCACCACCCTGCTCATCCCGGAGAAGGAGTTCGAGCCCGGCGGCGCAGCCAACGGCCGTGCGCTCGCCTTTCTCGCGCACGACTATCTGGGCAACATCTTCGGCACCGTCTACGACGTCTCCACGATCGCCATCCTGTGGTTCGCCGGCGCCTCCGCGATGGCCGGCCTGCTCAACCTGATGCCCCGCTACCTGCCCCGGTACGGCATGGCCCCGCACTGGGCCCGCGCCGTACGGCCCATGGTCATCGTCTTCACCCTGGTCGCCTTCCTGGTCACCTGGATCTTCGACGCCGACGTCGACGCCCAGGGCGGCGCCTACGCCACCGGCGTACTGGTACTGATCAGCTCCGCCGCGATCGCGGTGACCATCGCCGCCCACAAGGCCGGACAGCGCAAGGGGACGATCGGCTTCGCGGTCATCTCGGCGGTGTTCCTCTACACGACGGTCGTCAACGTCATCGAGCGCCCCGACGGCGTCAAGATCGGCGCCTGCTTCATCGCCGGCATCATCCTCGTCTCCCTCCTGTCCCGCCTGGCCCGCGCCTTCGAGCTGCGCGTGACGAGCGTGACCCTGGACCCCTTGGCGGAACGCTTCGTCCGGGACATGGCCAGCCGGAAGATCCGGTTCATCGCCAACGAGCCCGATCAGCGCGACCAGGCCGAGTACCGCGACAAGATCGAGCAGATCCGGCAGGACAACGACGTGCCCGAGCAGGAGGACTTCGTCTTCGTCGAGGTGACGGTCCTGGACCCCTCCGAGTTCGAGGCAGGTCTGACCGTACGCGGCGAGGTCCTGCACAGCCGCTACCGCGTCCTCACGCTCGAGTCCTCCGCCATCCCCAACGCCCTGGCCGCGCTGCTCCTCCACGTCCGTGATGCGACGAACCGCACCCCGCACATCTACTTCGAGTGGACCGAGGGCAACCCGTTCGCCAACTTCCTGCGCTTCTTCCTCTTCGGCCAGGGCGAGGTCGCCCCCGTCACTCGTGAGGTCCTGCGCGAGGCGGAACCGGACCGCACCCGCCGCCCCCGCGTCCACGCGGGCTGACACCTTCCCGGCCGACGGCCCCCACAGAGCGGCGGACCGCGAACCGGCCCGCCGCTGGAACGCACCGAGAAGACCGGCACCACCGGCGCCTGCCTCGGCCCGCCACGGACCCCG
This sequence comes from Streptomyces sp. ID05-39B, assembly GCF_033794725.1. Lineage (NCBI taxonomy): Bacteria > Bacillati > Actinomycetota > Actinomycetes > Kitasatosporales > Streptomycetaceae > Streptomyces > Streptomyces sp. ID05-39B. Next base: position 9,120 of record NZ_JARGEF010000289.1, read on the forward strand.
CAGCACCACCCGTCGACCGACCCCGCAACTCCCGTCCCGGCACCCGGCTGACCGTCCCCACGTCTTCGGTCCCGGCACCCCGCCGACCGACTCCATAGCTCCCGTCCCGGCACCCCGGTCGGCCCGCAGGCCAGTACCCACCGGCCGGGGCCACGCGCCATCCCCTACGACGCGAACCCGGCCGACGACAGCGGCCGTGAGCCCCCGCCGGAGCTGCGGCGCCGGTCCAGCCGTCCGCCAGCCAGTGGCCCCCCGGCTCGGCCCGGCGCCCAACCGCGACAGCGGCCATGGACCCCACCGCCAGTACCACGCCGAGCCGCAGCTCCGGCGGGGGCTCACGGCCGCTGTCGTCGGCCGGGTTCGCGTCGTAGGGGATGGCGCGTGGCCCCGGCCGACGAC
>NZ_JARGEF010000028.1:0-52037 GCF_033794725.1 Streptomyces sp. ID05-39B
TCAGGCCGCGGGACTGGGAGGCCGCCACGCGCGAGGGCCGCACCATCGCCCCGCTGATCACCCGGCTCAACGAGATCCGGCGGGCCCATCCCGCGCTGCACCGGCTCAGGAACCTCCGCTTCCACCGAACGGACAACGACTCCGTCATCGCCTACAGCAAGCGCACGGGCGAGGACACCGTGCTCGTCGTGGTCAACCTCGACCCGCACCACACCCAGGAGGCCACCGTCTCCCTGCACCTGCCGCACCTCGGCCGAAGCCAGGGCGCGGCCCTGTCCGTGCACGACGAGCTGACAGGCCGGACCTACGCCTGGGGCAGCGACAACTACGTACGCCTGGAGCCCGGCCGGACGCCGGCCCACGTGTTCCACGTCCGGTGACTCACAGCGCAGATCGGAGACTCCCGAGCGTCATGACCGTCAACTCCCCCGTCCCGGACACCTTCGAGGACACCCCGGCCAAGGACCGCGATCCCGACTGGTTCAAACGTGCCGTCTTCTACGAGGTCCTCGTCCGCTCCTTCCAGGACAGCAACGGCGACGGCGTCGGCGACCTCAAGGGCCTCACCGCCAAACTCGACTACCTCCAGTGGCTGGGCGTCGACTGCCTGTGGCTGCCGCCCTTCTTCAAGTCACCGCTGAAGGACGGCGGCTACGACGTCTCCGACTACACCTCGGTGCTCCCCGAGTTCGGCGACCTCGCCGACTTCGTGGAGTTCGCCGACGCCGCCCACCAGCGCGGCATGCGCGTCATCATCGACTTCGTCATGAACCACACCAGCGACCAGCACCCGTGGTTCCAGGAATCCCGGACCGATCCCGACGGGCCGTACGGCGACTACTACATGTGGGCCGACGACGACAAACAGTACGCCGACGCCCGGATCATCTTCGTCGACACCGAGGTCTCCAACTGGACGTACGATCCGGTGCGGGGGCAGTACTTCTTCCACCGCTTCTTCTCCCACCAGCCCGACCTCAACTACGAGAACCCGGCCGTCCAGGAGGAGATCCTGGCCGCCCTCCGCTTCTGGCTGGACCTGGGCATCGACGGCTTCCGGCTCGACGCGGTGCCCTACCTGTACGCCGAGGAGGGGACCAACTGCGAGAACCTCCCCGCCTCCCACGCCTTCCTCAAGCGGGTCCGCAAGGAGATCGACGCGCAGTACCCGGACACCGTGCTCCTGGCGGAGGCCAACCAGTGGCCCGAGGACGTCGTCGACTACTTCGGCGACTACGCCTCCGGCGGCGACGAGTGCCACATGGCGTTCCACTTCCCCGTCATGCCCCGCATCTTCATGGCGGTGCGCCGCGAGTCCCGCTACCCGGTGTCCGAGATCCTCGCCAAGACACCCGCCATCCCGACGAACTGCCAGTGGGGCATCTTCCTGCGCAACCACGACGAGCTGACCCTGGAGATGGTCACCGACGAGGAGCGCGACTACATGTACGCGGAGTACGCCAAGGACCCGCGCATGCGCGCCAACATCGGCATCCGCCGCCGGCTCGCGCCCCTCCTGGACAACGACCGCAACCAGATCGAACTCTTCACCGCCCTGCTGCTCTCCCTGCCCGGCTCGCCGATCCTCTACTACGGCGACGAGATCGGCATGGGCGACAACATCTGGCTCGGCGACCGCGACGCGGTGCGCACCCCCATGCAGTGGACACCGGACCGCAACGCAGGTTTTTCGTCCTGCGACCCCGGCCGGCTCTTTCTGCCGACCATCATGGATCCCGTCCACGGCTACCAGGTCACCAACGTCGAGGCGTCGATGGAGTCGCCCTCCTCGCTGCTCCACTGGACCCGCCGCATGATCGAGATCCGCAAGCAGAACCACGCCTTCGGCCTCGGCACCTACACCGAACTGTCCTCCTCCAACCCGGCCGTCCTCGCCTTCCTGCGCGAGTACGAGGACGACCTGGTCCTGTGCGTCCACAACTTCTCCCGCTTCGCCCAGCCCACCGAGCTGGACCTGCGTCGCTTCGACGGCCGCCACCCGGTCGAACTGTTCGGCGGGGTCCGCTTCCCCGCGATCGGTGAACTGCCCTACCTGCTCACCCTCGCGGGACACGGTTTCTACTGGTTCCGGCTCGCCCGAGCCGCATCCCGCGTCGGCCGGCGCCTGTGAGCGTGCGCCGAGGGAAGGACGCGTCACCATGCAGAAGACCGCACCTCTGAGCCCAGGCAGTGTCGTCGGCGTCCGCTCCACCGGGACGCTCGGGGCGCTGCTGCGCGACTGGCTGCCCCGGCAGCGCTGGTTCGCGGGCAAGGACCGGCCCCTCAACGACCTGCGTCTGCTGTCCATGACGGAGCTGTATCCGGGCTGTCTGCATCTGCTGGTGCAGACCGGCCAGTCGGGCGTGCCCTCACCGGGCGGCACTCCCCCGCCCGGTGACTGCTACCAGCTGCTCCTCGGCATCCAGGAGCATCTGTCGCCCCGGCTGGGCCGGGCCCTGATCGGCAGGGTCGAGGAGGGGCCGCTGGCCGGACTCACCGTGCACGACGCGTTGCAGGACCCTCGGTCGGCGCATCTGCTGCTGGAGCGCATGCGCCATCCGGGGCCGCTGGGCCCGCTGTCCTTCGAGTCCGACCCGTCGGTCCACGTGCCGGCCGGGCTGGCGCCCCGGCTGCTGGAGGCCGAGCAGTCGAACACGTCTCTGGTGTACGGCGACGCGTTCATCCTGAAGGTGTTCCGGCGCATCCAGCCCGGGGTGAACCCGGACCTGGAGGTGCCGGTCGCGCTGGCCGCGCAGGGGTGCGGCCGGGTGCCGGCCCCCGTCGCCTGGTACCGCACGACGCATCCGCAGGAGGCGACGCTCGGTGTCCTCCAGCCGTTCCTGCCCGACGCCTCCGACGGCTGGACGCTGGCCCTGGACGCCCTGGCCCGCGGGGAGGACTTCACCCCGCAGGCCCACGCGCTGGGCGGGGCCACCGCCGAGGTGCACCTCGCGCTGGCCGCGGCCTTCCCCGCCGGACCGCTCGGCGACAACGCCCGGACGGCGGCCGGGATGACCGAGCGGCTGGAGGCCGCCGCCCACCACGTACCGGCACTGCGCCCCTACGTATCCGGGCTCACCACCGCCTTCGGCGCGCTCGCGGCCTGCGACCCGGGCCCTCCGGCCCAGCGCATCCACGGCGACCTGCACCTGGGGCAGGTGCTGCACGCCGGACGCGAGTGGTTCGTCATCGACTTCGAGGGCGAACCGTCCCGGCCGCTGGCCGAGCGGCGCAGCGCGCACTCCCCGGTCCGCGACATCGCGGGCATGCTGCGCTCGTTCGACTACGCCGCCAGGCAGCGCCGTCCCTGGCGTCCCGAGTGGGCCCGCCGCTGCCGGGAGGCGTTCTGCGCCGGTTACGCGGAGCGGGCCGGCTGGGACCCCCGCAAGAAGCACGCCCTGCTGCGTGCCTACGAAACCGACCGTGCCGTGTACGAGGTGCTGTACGAGGCGCGGCACCGTCCCGACTGGCTACCCGTACCCATGGCGGCGATCGAACGACTCGCCGTCCGAGGAGGCTGACCGATGGCTCTGCGTGACACATCTCTGCCCGAGCCGGCCGGCCCCCGCCCGCCGGTGGCGCCCGCGCTCGACCCCGCCGACCGGGGCCGCCTGCTGGCGGGCGCGCACCACGACCCGCACGCCGTGCTGGGCGCGCACCCGGTGTCCGGCGGTGTCCTTTTCCGGGCCCTGCGCCCCTTCGCGCGCTCGGTCGCCGTGCTGGTGGACGGCCGACGCACCCCGCTGGTCTCGGAGGGCGACGGTCTCTTCGCCGCGGTCCTGCCGCTGGCCGCGGTCCCGGCGTACACGCTGCTGGTGGCGTACGACGGCGACGAGAGCGAGGTGCACGATCCCTACCGGTTCCTGCCGGCACTGGGCGATCTCGATCTGCACCTCATCCGGGAGGGCCGGCACGAGCAGCTGTGGAAGGCGCTCGGCGCCGAGCCGATGACCCACCAGGGCGTGACCGGCACCCGGTTCACGGTGTGGGCGCCGAACGCCCAGGGGGTACGGCTCGCCGCGGACTTCACGTACTGGGACGGCACCGCGTTCCCGATGCGTTCCCTCGGCTCGTCCGGGGTGTGGGAGCTGTTCCTGCCCGGGGTCGGCGAGGGCACCCGGTACAAGTTCGAGATCACCTCGCGCCACGGCGACCGCTTCCTCAAGGCCGACCCGATGGCCCGCTGTGCGGAGGTCCCGCCGGACACCGCGTCGATCGTGCACGCCTCGCACTACGAGTGGGACGACGCCGAGTGGATGGCGCACCGGGGGGACGTGCCGGTGCATGTCGCGCCGTTCTCGGTGTACGAGGTGCATCTGCCCTCCTGGCGGCCGGGACTGACGTTCCGCCAGCTCGCCGATGTGCTTCCGGCGTACGTCAGCGATCTCGGTTTCACCCATGTGGAGTTCATGCCGGTCGCCCAGCACCCGTTCTCCGGTTCCTGGGGCTACCAGATCACCGGCTTCTACGCCCCGGCCGCCCGGCTCGGCACGCCCGACGACTTCAAGTACCTGGTCGACGCGCTCCACCGGGCCGGGATCGGCGTCATCGTGGACTGGGTGCCGGCGCACTTCCCCAAGGACGACTGGGCGCTGGCCCGCTTCGACGGGGATCCGCTGTACGAGCCCGGGAACGCCCAGCGGGCCGAGCATCCGGACTGGGGGACGTTCGAGTTCGACTTCGGGCGCACCGAGGTGCGCAACTTCCTCGTCGCCAACGCGGTGTACTGGTGCGAGGAGTTCCACGTCGACGGGCTCCGGGTGGACGCCGTCGCCTCCATGCTCTACCTCGACTACTCGCGGGACTCCGGGCAGTGGACGCCGAACGTGTTCGGCGGCCGGGAGGACCTGGACGCCAAGGCGTTCCTCCAGGAGATGAACGCGACGGTCTACCGCCGTAACCCGGGCGTCGTGACCATCGCCGAGGAGTCCACCGCCTGGGAGGGGGTGACCCGGCCGACCGAGAGCGGCGGCCTCGGGTTCGGGCTGAAGTGGAACATGGGATGGATGCACGACTCGCTGGAGTACATCGCCAAGGAGCCGGTGCACCGCAAGTACCACCACCACGAGATGACCTTCTCCATGGTGTACGCCTACAGCGAGAACTACGTCCTGCCCATCTCGCACGACGAGGTCGTGCACGGCAAGCAGGCGCTGGTGTCGAAGATGCCCGGCGACTGGTGGCAGCGGCGCGCCAACCACCGGGCCTACCTCGCCTTCATGTGGGCCCACCCGGGCAAGCAACTCCTTTTCATGGGGCAGGAGTTCGCCCAGGGCGCGGAGTGGTCCGAGGAACACGGCCCCGAGTGGTGGCTGCTCGACGAGGGCTACGGTCCCGAGGCCGACCACCGCGGCGTACGGGACCTGGTGCGCGACCTCAACACGCGCTACCGGGCGACGCCGGCGCTGTGGCAGCGGGACACCGACCCGGGCGGCTTTTCCTGGGTGCTCTGCGACGCGGCCGAGGACAACGTCTTCGCGTTCCTGCGCTACGACGCCGAGGGCGTCCCCCTCCTCGCGGTCAGCAACTTCTCCCCCGTCGTCCGGCACGACTACCGGATGGCCGTACCTGACGACGTGCCCGTCTGGTACGAGACCCTCAACACCGACGACATGCGGTACGGCGGCAGCGACGTGCGGCTGCTCGACGGGGTCAAGCCGGAGAACGGGGAGATCACCCTCACCCTGCCGCCGCTCGCCACGGTCTGGCTGACGCCCACGTCGGTGTGAACCGGTGCCGACGGGGCAGTCGGGTGCGTACCAACTGCCGGAGGAGGGCTGCATCACGTGCGCACCGTCGGAGTGGAGGAGGAACTCCTCCTGGTCGACCCGGAGACCGGAGAACCGCAGGCTCGATCCGCCGCGGTGCTCGCCCGCGCCGCACGGGACCGGGCGGAGCCGCAGGTCTTCGAGAAGGAACTGCACGACCAGATGCTGGAGTTCGCCACCCATCCGCAGTCGGGCATGGACGAACTCGCCGAGGAGATCGTCCGCATACGCGGGGAGGCGGCCCGGCACGCCGGGGAGATCGGGTGCACGGTGGCGGCGCTGGCGACGTCGCCGCTGCCGGTGCGCCCCTCCGTCGGCATGAACCGGCGCTACCAGTGGATGGCGGAGCAGTACGGCATCGCCACCCGTGAGCAGCTCGTCTGCGGCTGCCACGTCCATGTGTCGGTGGAGTCGGACGAGGAGGGCGTCGCGGTCGTGGACCGGGTCCGGCCGTGGCTGTCGGTGCTGTCGGCGCTGAGCGCCAACTCACCGTTCTGGCAGGGCAAGGAGACGGGGTACAGCAGCTACCGCAGCCGGGTGTGGCAGCGCTGGCCGTCGGCCGGTCCGACCGAGCTGTTCGGTTCGGCGGAGCGCTACCACCGGCGGGTGGCGGACATGGTGGCCTCCGGCACGATCCTCGACGAGGCGATGGTCTACTTCGACGCACGGCTGTCGGCGCGCTATCCGACGGTCGAGATCCGGGTCGCGGACGTCTGTCTGCACGCGGACACTGCCGTGCTGGTGGCCACGTTGGTGCGCGCCCTCGTCGAGACGGCGGCCCGCGAGTGGAAGGCGGGTGTCGAGCCGGTCGACCACAGTGTGAGCCTGCTGCGGCTGGCCGACTGGCGGGCGGCCAAGTCCGGGCTGACCGCGGATCTGCTGCACCCGGCGACCATGCGGCACGCGCCCGCCGAGGCGGTGGTGCGGGCCCTGGTCGATCACGTGGCGGAGGCGCTGGCCGAAAGCGGCGACCTGGAGCGGGTCCGGACGGGCTGCGACGGACTGCTGCGGCACGGCAACGGGGCGATCGTGCAACGGGAGGTGTGGGAGCACACGGGCAGCCTGCGCGAGGTCGTCACCGCCTGCGTGCGGCACACACAGAGCTGACAGGCCTCGCGCCGCGCCGGTCCCCCGGGGTCAGAGGATGAGGACGAGGGCGTAGGCCAGGAAGAAGGCCGCGACCAGCACGGCGAGGACGAGGATCAGGGTGAGGGGGCCCTTGGCCCAGCCCTTGGGGGGATTGTGGGTCTCCTGGGGGCCGGCCTCGGGCATGCTGCTCTCCGCGGGCGGGGTCTCGCCGGGCGGTACGCCGCCGCCCGGTTCCAGTCCAGTGGTGCGGTCGGGGTCGGGGTCGGGGTTGATGTGAGTCATGTTCTCCGAGTCCCCCGAACGGAAGCGTTCACCAACAGTGCGCAGCCGAGATCATCAACGCGGAATAGTTATCTGTTCCCGGCCACACGGCGGTCCTGCCTGGGCTACATTCGACCACCGTCGATAACTGTCCTCATCGGCCAAGTCACACCCCGTACCTGTCAGGAGCAGCGCATGCGCGACGTCGCCTTCGCTCCCCCAGCCGCCTCGCCCCTGACCGGAGGGCTCGCCGACAGCATTTTCGAGACGGCCGCACGCACTCCGACCCTGCCGGTGCTGGCGCGCCGGTCCGCTTCCTCCGGTCCGTGGGAGGAGGTGACGGCCGTGGAGCTGCGCGACGAGGTCGTGGATCTGGCCAAGGGCCTGATCGCGTCGGGGATCGCGCCGGGCCACCGGGTGGCGGTCATGGCGCGCACCCGCTACGAGTGGACGGTGCTCAGCTACGCCCTCTGGACGGTGGGCGCCGAGGTCGTACCCGTCTATCCGACGTCCTCCCGCGACCAGGTCGAGTGGATCCTGCGGGACGCGCGCTGCGTGGGCGTGGTCGTCGAGGACGAACAGAGCGTCATGACGGTGGGCTCGGTGTGCGCGACCCTGCCGGCCCTGCGGCACGTCTGGCAGCTCGACGCGGGGGCGTTCGAGGAACTCGCGCGGCGCGGTGAGGTGATCCCGCAGACCACCGTGGACTCCCTGCGCCGGATCGTGCTGCCGGACAGCACCGCGGTGATCGCGTACACCTCGGGCACCTCGGGACGGCCCCTGGGCTGCGCGCTCACCCACCGCAGTCTGGCCTCGCCCTGCGACACCCTGCTGGCCGGCTGGGGGAGCACCGCGGCGCCGCCCGGTCAGCAGCCGTCGGTCCTCGCCTTCCTGCCGTTCTCACATGTGTACGGGCTGATGATCCAGGGGTTGTGCCTGCGCGGCGGCATCCTGATGGGGCACGAACCCGACCTGAGCGCGGAGGCTATCGCCGAGGCGCTGCGGACCTTCCGCCCGACCTATCTGTACGGTGTCCCGTCGGTCTTCGAGAAGATCTACAAGAACTTCCTGCGCGCGGCCCAGGAGGCGGGCCGCGGCGCGCTGTTCGAGCGGGCCGCCGAGACCGCCCGGGACTTCGCGGCGGCCGTCGAGCGGCAGCGGCTCGGGCGCGGCTCGGGCCCCGGCTTCGACCTGCGGCTCCAGCACGCCCTGTTCGAACGGACGGTGTACCGCAGACTCCGCGCCACCCTCGGCGGCCGCGTGCACCGCGGAACATCGGGCGGCTCACCGCTCCACCCCGACCTGTCCCTCTTCTACGAGGGCATCGGCATCTACGTCCACGACGGCTACGGCCTGACGGAGACCAGCGGCGGCATCACCATGCAGCCGTACGGCCGGGAGAAGACGGGGACCGTCGGGCAGGCCCTGCCCGGCATCGAGATCCAGGTGGCCGACGACGGGGAGATCCTGGTCCGCGGCCCGTCGCTGTTCCAGGGCTACGTCAACGACGACGCCTCCACCCGGGCCACCCTGTGGGGCGGCTGGCTGGCCACCGGGGACCTCGGCCACCTGGACCACGACGGCTATCTGACCATCACCGGCCGCAAGAAGGACGTGATCATCACCAGCGGCGGCAAGAGCGTGGCCCCGACCGCGCTGGAGCAGCGGCTGCGGCTGCACCCGCTCGTCCATCAGGCGGTGGTCGTGGGAGACAACCGGCCCTGTGTGGGCGCGCTGATCACGCTGGACCCGGAGTTCCTGGCGCACTGGCGGCGCAACCTGCCGTCGATGCACGGGGGCGACAGCTCCAGCCGGGAGGTGCGGGAGGAGAACGCCCTGCAGGAGGAGATCGGGCGGGCGGTCGCCACGGCCAACAGTTCGGTGTCCCGCTCGGAGTCGATCCGGGTCTTCCGGGTGCTGTCGGAGCCGTTCAACCAGGCCAACGGATTGCTGACGCCGTCGATGAAGCTGCGCCGCGACTCGATCGTGCGGCACTACGCGGCCGAGATCGAGGCCATGTACCAGGCCCGTGCGCGGGTGCCGCGGGAGAGTGCCGTGCCCGAGGTGCTGAGCTGGGACGACTCGGACGACGTGTTCCGCTGACCGGCAGCGGATCGCGGGCACGCCGGGTGGGTGCCCGGTCGCCCCGCGTGGCCGGGCGCGGCCGCCGGGTGCGGGGTGCGTAGGCCGCTCCGGCCAGGGAACCCTGTGGAGTGGCGACGACAGAGCCGCACGAGAAAGGACGACGGTCCGGCGACAGAGGGCCGCACGACGACATGGCGACCGAGCCCCGTGGTAACGACACACCGGCCTCCTGGACGGTTCCGAGCCGCACCGCCCGTTTCGCGGGTGAACCGCAGGACGTGACGGGTGCGCGACTGGCCGCGGAGGAGTTCCTTCGCGCGCTGGCCCGCGCGACCCCGCCCACAGCGCCCGAGTGCTGGCACGACATCGTGCTGATCGTCACCGAGCTGGCCTCCAACGCGGTCCAGTACGCGCCGGGCCCTTTCGTTCTGCATCTGCGCCCCACCTTCGACGGGGTGCATGTGACGCTGCACGACACCAACCCGACGGCGCCGGCCCCCCGGCCCTTCCATCCCGACGCGGGGGGCGGCGGTATCGGCTGGCATCTGATCCACACGCTGTGCAGCCAGGTGAGCGTGGTGTCCGCGGACGAGGGAAAGGACGTGCACGTCTTTCTCCCGTGGTGAGCCGTGAAGGCTTCTCCCGTGGTGAGCCGTGAAGCTGCGAGCCGCGAGGGTGCCGTTCGCCTGCCGGGGTCAGGAGGCCCCGCCGCCGTCGGTCCTGACCGGCACGAAGACGCTGATCGTCGTCCCGCCCGAGGGGCGGGGGCCGATGCGGATGTCGCGGACCAGCCCGATGATCAGCGGCCAGCCGTAGCCGCTGCCGCGGTGGCCGGCGGGGAAGGCGCCGGGGCCGTACGCCGCGTCGGGGACGACGGCGCTGTGGTCGTGGACCACCGGCCGGATGCCGTCGGCGGCCGGTGACGCCTCGAAGCCGGCCAGGCCGCCGCCGTGCCGGACGGCGTGGGCGACCAGCTCCGAGACGACGAGCAGCAGGTCGATGACGTCCCGCTCCACGGCCGGCCGGGCCGTCGCGTCCCAGCAGACGTCCACCACCGCGCGGACGTCGCGCACCGGCGGCGGTCGTCACCCGGGCGGAGCCCGCTCGGGCGGGCGCGAGTCCCTCTCCCCTCACGGCATGGTCACCGCTGTGGTCACGCGGTCGTGGTCCCGCGCGGGGTGAGCCGCCGGTAGTAGTCGGCGACGGCTGTCAGATAGGCGGGGTCCATGGTCTCGCTGTCGGTCCGGAAGCGGGGCGCCTCCTTCACCTCGTCCACCGTGCAGGAGAGGGATATCCGCCGGCCGGTCCCGTCGACGGACGTGACGACGCCCGCCGGGACGACGGCGCTTCTGCCGAACAGCCAGACGCCCGTGTCGACGACCAGGTGCCACATCCCGTGGTGGCCGTCCTCGCGTTCGACGTGCCCCAGGTTGCCGTCGGCCCCGATCACCCCGTACCCCGTGAGGTCCTGCCCCTCGGCATGCCCGCTGTCCGCCGGATAGGACCAGATTCTGTCGATGGTCACGCTGCTCCCTTCTCGGGTTCCCCAGCACCTGATACCCGGCCGCCGCGCCCGCATTCGGGGTGCTCCGTGCCGTCCCGGCCCCTGGCTCGTTCACGTCACCGCAAGGCAGTGGCGCGTCCCTGGCGGCATGAGTCGGGGAAGCGGGGGCAGACGGACTGCGTCATCGAACGGCTCGACGAACCCCGGCAGTTCGGCGGGCCCCGACGAACGGAGTGAACGCGATGAAGGCCGTGACGGCACAGGAACGAACGGCCACAGCAGGGCAGGCCACCGACGACCTGCGGGGAGGGGTCCCGATCGTCGAGGTGCCCACCGCGGTCAGTCCGCGGGACGCGCGGGAGCTGTCCCGCCCCTTCTTCGACCGGCTCGCCGTCCTCGAGGAGGGCACGCACGAGCACCAGTACGTGCGCAACACGCTGATCGAGATGAACCTCTCGCTGGTGCGGTACGCGGCCTCCCGGTTCCGCGGCCGGGGCGACTCCATGGAGGACATCGTCCAGGTCGGGACGATCGGGCTGATCAAGGCGATCGACCGGTTCGAACTGGCCCGTGAGGTCGAGTTCACCTCGTTCGCCGTGCCGTACATCGTGGGCGAGATCAAGCGGTTCTTCCGGGACACCAGCTGGGCGGTCCACGTGCCCCGCCGGCTGCAGGAGGCGCGGGTCGAACTGGCCCGCGCGACCGACGAGTTGCAGACCCGGCTGGGCCGGATGCCCACCACGCGGGAGCTGTCGCAGCTGATGTCGCTGTCGGAGGAGGAGGTCATCGAGGCGCGCAAGGCCTCCAACTGCTACACCTCCGCCTCGCTCGACGCGGCCCTCACCTCCGACGGCGGACCGGACGGCGAGTCGGTGCTGGCCGACTTCATCGGCGCGGAGGAGCCGGCCCTCGAACTCGTGGAGGACTTCAACTCCTTGGCGCCCCTCATCGCGCAACTGGACGCGCGCGAGCGGCGGATCCTGCATCTGCGGTTCGTCGAGGAGCGCACGCAGGCCGAGATCGGCAGGGAGCTGGGCATCTCGCAGATGCATGTCTCACGGCTCATCAGCCGCATGGTGGCGCGGCTGCGGCTCGGCCTGCTGGGCGCCGAGGTCGCCTGAAGGGCCGTTAGCCGGTCCCTTTTTGTGCCGCGGGTCCGCCGGGACGACCCGCGGCGGTTCGCGCGGCCCCGCGTGCATGTCCGGACGGTTCCGGGGTATCCGCCGGGGCGCGGCGCGAGGCAGGGATCCGCGGGTGGGAGGAGAGGCGCACGGGCCGGGGCCGGTGCGCCGCCCGGGCCCCCCGCGTCCCGGTCACGCGGCGCGGTCGCCCGCCGGAGCAGAGAGCCCGGACCGTCAGTTTTCGGAGGTATTCGTGTCCATCGCCCACAACCCGCTGTCCGTGGAGGTCACCCTGCCCCGCGAGGACGTGGCCCTGGTCACGGTCGAGGGTCATCTGGACCTCGACACCGCGACGGAGTTCCAGGCCCATCTGGCCAACCAGCTCCATCACGGCCGCCGGCACTTCCTGCTGGACCTGTCGGGGGTGCCGTTCATGGACTCGTCCGGGATGAACATCATCCTGCGCGTGTACCAGGAGGCGCGGGAGCTGCCCGGCAGCGTGCACGTGATCGATCCGACGCCGGCCGTGCGCCGGGTCCTCGACCTCACCGGGGTCAGCATCACGGTCCCGATCTCGGACAAGGTGGACGACGCCCTGGCGCTGATCGACCGCCCGCAGGCGTCGCCCGAGGCGCCGTAGGCCCGTACGGGCGTCGGCCGCATCTCCCGCACATCGCGCCGCGCGCGCACCGTCGGGGATGCGGCCGACGGCCGTACGACAGTTGTCATTTGACAACTGTGTGGGGTGGGCAAGAGAGTGAGCGGGGCGGTTGGCGGGCGTCGTGCGGGTGTCGCGGTGCAGGTCGGACCGCCACGGAGGTCGAACGCCGTCCCACCGGCCGGGGCCCGGTGCACGGCGCCAGGACGCAGATGAGGAGTGAAGCAGTGCCTGAGCACGAAGCGGCCGCACCGCAGGCGAGCCCGACGGACGAGGTCGGGGCCTTCCTGAACCGCCGCCGCGAGCAGATCGCCCAGCGCTGGGCCGACGAACCCCTGTTCCGCGCCGTGTTCACCGTCTCGCGCGACGAGGCGGTGGAGGCGGGCCGCAGCGTCGTCGACGCCCTCGCCCAGGTCGCCGCCTCCGGACGGGTGGAGGACTCCGACAGCGCCGGATTCACCGTCGTACGCGAGCAGTTGGCACGCATGACGGCCGCCCGCTCCCGCTCCGGGATGTCCACCGCGCAGGTGTCCGGCGAGGTGGACGCCCTGCGGGCGCCCGTGGTGAACCTGCTCGTCGCCGACCTGCCCGACGCCCCGGCGGACCGGCTGCGGGAGTCCACCGAGGCCCTGACCGTCCTGATGGGCACCCTGCGGCTGGTCGTCATGGAGACCGCGCTGACGGAGGTCCAGTCCCTCATCGACCGGCAGCAGATGCAGCTGCTGGAGGTCGCCACGCCGATCATCAGGCTCTGGGACGGCATCGTCGCCGTACCGCTCATCGGCACCCTCGACAGCGCACGCAGCCAGGTCGTGATGGAGACCCTGCTGGAAGCGGTCGTCGACCAGCAGGCCCGGTACGCGATCCTCGACATCACCGGCGTGCCGACGGTCGACTCGCTGGTCGCGCAGCACCTCATGAAGACCGTCGCGGCGGTACGGCTGATGGGCGCGGAGTGTGTCGTCTCGGGCATCCGGCCCGCGATCGCGCAGACCATCGTGCACCTCGGCCTCGACCTCGGCACCGTCGTCACCCGGGCCGGTCTCGCCGACGCCCTGGCGTACGCCCTGCACGGGCTGGGCGCCGACATCGTGCACGCGACGCCCGGCGGTGCGGGTCACCGGTGAACCACGACCTCTCCCGCGCCGGCGGGGCCCCCGTGCCGGTGCTCAGACTGGGCGACGTCCTGCTCGTCACCCTCCAGGGGGACCTGCACGACGGCACGGCCGAGCAGCTCCGGCAGGACATCGTGGCGGCGATCGCCGGCAGTCGCGTGACCGGCGTGGTCATCGACATCTCCGGGGTGGAGATCGTCGACTCCTTCCTGGGGCGGGTGCTGGCCGAGATCGCGGCCAACGCCCGGCTGCTGGCCGCGCAGACCGTGGTGGCCGGCATGCGGCCCGCGGTCGCGCTCACCCTGGTGGAACTGGGCCTCACCCTGCCGGGCCTGCGGACCGCGCTGAGCACCGGGGCGGCTCTGGAGCTGCTCGGGCGGGTGGACGTCACGGCGACGGACGGCCCGCGCCGGGAGCCCCGGTGAGCGGGACGGCCGCGGGCGTCGAGGCCCGCCTGCCGATCCGCTCCGATCTGGACCTGGTGTGGGTACGGCAGCATGTGCGGCAGGCCGCCGCCACGCTCGGCTTCGGCCTGGTGGAACAGACCAAGCTGGTCACGGCCGCCAGCGAACTGGCCCGCAACACCCTGGTGTACGGCGGGGGCGGCGAGCTGCGGGCGGTGCCGCTCACCGACGGACGGGCCCAGGGGCTGCGGCTGGTGTTCTCCGACTCCGGGCCCGGCATCCCCGACGTCGAGCAGGCGCTGCGCGACGGCTACACCTCCGGCGGCGGCCTCGGCATGGGCCTCGGCGGCGCCCGGCGGCTCGTGCAAGAGTTCGCCATCGACAGCACGCCCGGTGCCGGTACGACGGTGACCGTGACCTCCTGGGCGGCCCGGACGCCCCGGCCGCGCGAGGAACCCTGATGCCCCGGGTGTGGGACGTGCCGGTGCACGACTCGACGCGGGTGCGGGACGCGCGCGTGGCCGCGGAGGAGGCCGCGGCCCTCGTCGGCCTCGACGAGGAGCGTACGGCGGCCGCCGCGCTGGTGGCGACGGAGCTGGCCACCAACCTCCTCAAGCACGCCCGCGGCGGGCAGCTCCTCGTCGACATGGTCCCGCCGCCCGCCGGACGGGGCGGGGTCGTCGTGCAGATAGCGGCCGTCGACCACGGCCCGGGCATGGCCGACGTGCCGGCCGCCTTCGGCGACGGATTCTCCACGGCGGGCTCCCTCGGCGCCGGCCTGGGAACCTGCCGACGGGTCTGCGACGGCTTCGACCTGCACAGCGTCCCCGGCCACGGCACGGTCGCGCTGGCCCGGCTCGGCGCCGCCGCGCGGACCGACCCCCGCGATCCGGCGCCCGCGCGGGCCGGCGGCGTCAACATCCCCTTCGCCCGCGCCCAGTACTCGGGGGACGCCTGGACCTGGGTGCGGGCCGGCGACCTGCTGACCCTGATGCTCGCCGACGGACTCGGCCACGGCCCGGAGGCGGCCCGCGCCTCCGCGGCGGCCGTCGACGAGGTGCACCGCAGCGCCCAGCTTCCGCCCGCCGAGATCCTGCACCGCCTGGACGTCGCACTGCGCGGCACCAGAGGCGCCGCGGTCGCGGTGGCCCAGCTCGACGTACGGTCCGAGCGGCTGCGGTTCGCCGGCATCGGCAACGTGGGCGCGCGGCTGCGCGAGGGCGACTCCTGGCGCCATCTGCTCTCCCGGCCCGGCATCGTGGGCGTGCACCGCCCGACGAGGCTGCCGGAGACCGTGGCGCCGTGGGCGGCCGACCGTCTGCTGGTCCTGCACAGCGACGGCCTGCCCAGCCGCTGGGCACCGCCCGCCGGTCCCCGGCCGGCGACGGCCGACCCCGCGGTGACCGCGGCGGTGACCGTGCGCGACACCAGCAGTTCCGCCCGCCCGGTGCGTGACGACACCGCCGTGGCCGTCCTGTCCCCGACCCCGCCGGACCGCCCATGACGCGCACCTGGGAGATCACCACCGTCACCGACGCGGCGCGCGCCCGCATCGCCGCCGCGCGGCTGGCCGCCGCCTGCGGTGTCGTGCCGCTGGAGCGGACCCGGCTGGCGACCGCGCTCAGCGAGCGGCTGCGCCAGTGTCTGACCAAGGGCGGCGGCTGGCGGCTGCTCCTGGAGACCGGCGGCGGCCTGCTGCGCGTCGAGGTCGCCCCGCTCCCCGCGACCGCGGAGCCGCCGTGGCATCTCGCCGTGCCCTGCCCCGAGCCGGCCGGTCCTCCGTCGTGCGCCGGGGTGGCGGACGACACCGGTGTCCTGGCGGAGGCCCTGCTGGGCGCCGACGAGGACACCGCCCTGGTGCTGGACCGGCTCGCCGAGCAGCAGGAGCTGGTCGACTTCCACCGCGAGGAGCTGCACCAGACCAATCAGGGCGTCCTGGCGCTGCACGCCGAGCTGGACGCAGCCGGACGCGCCCAGCGCGAGGCGTTCGCGGCGGAACGCGCGGCCCGCCAGGAGGCGGAGAGCGCCCGGCGCAGACTGACCTTCCTCGCCGACGCCAGCGCGGTGCTGACGGCGTCCCTCAACCACGAGGAGATCGTGCGCCGGCTGCCCGAGCTGCTGGTGCCCGAGTACGCGCGCACGATCGACATCTGGCTGTTCGACTCCGAGGACGACCCGCAGTCGCCCGCCCCGCGCCCGGCCGCCGCGGTGGTCGCCGCCCGGACCGGCCGCCCCCAGTACGCCGCCGCCCACCCCGGGGGGCTGCCCGGCGTCGACGACCAGCCGCCGTCGGCGCTGCATCCCGACCGGCCGCTGCTGTGCGTCCCGCTGCCGACGCGCCGCGCGCCGCTGGGCGTGCTGACGCTGACCCCGCCGGGTGAGCGCTGGGACCCGGACGACGCCGTCATGCTGATCGAGCTGACCCGGCGGGCCAGCATCGCGCTCGACAACGCGCGCCGCTTCGAGCACAACCGGGACATCGCCGAGACGCTCCAGCGCGCCCTGCTGACCGAGCTGCCCACCACGCCCGGCCTGCGCCTGGCGGCCCGCTATCTGCCGGCGACGTACGGGCTGAACATCGGCGGGGACTGGTACGACGCGTTCCGGCAGCCCGACGGCAGCCTGATCACCGTCATCGGCGACGTGACCGGGCACGGCCTGCACGCGGCCGTCATGATGAGCCAACTGCGCACCGCGCTCCGGGCGTACGCGGTCGACGGCGGCAGCCCCGGCGTGCTGCTGACCCGGCTGCACACCTTCCTCCACCACCTCCAGCCCGATCTGTACGCCACCGCCGTCATCGCCCGCTTCCAGCCCGGCGAGCCGGTGCTGACCTGGGCGGCGGCCGGGCATCCGCCGCCGGTGCTGCGCGACCCGGACGGCCGGGTGCGCACGCTGGACGCCAAGCCGGGGGCCATGCTGGGCATCCCGCTGCACCAGGAGATCACCGACCACACGGTGCCCCTGGTGCCCGGCTCGACGCTGGCGCTGTACACCGACGGCCTGGTGGAGCGGCGCGCTCAGGGCATAGACCCGGGCATCGAACGGCTCGCGGCGTCGCTCGGCTCGTTCGGCACCGGTGAACTGGACGCGGATCTCGACGGCGCGGCCGAGCGCATCCTGGACCCGATGCTGAGCGATTCCGAACGCGACGACGACGTCTGTCTGCTGCTGTGCCATATCGACAGCACGGCGGTGCGGGCCGGCTAGACAGGGCCTGGTGCGGTCGCCCGCGGCCCGTCACGCCTCGGGCGCCGTCGGCCGGTGGTGGGCGCCGCGCGCCTGGTGGAAGCCGGACAGGCCCTGTTCCAGGGCGGTGCGCTGGGCCGGCGTCATGTCGTGAAGGACCGTCGCCAGGCGGTGGACGCGCCGCTCGGTGACGTCCGTGAGGACGCGGTGTCCGCGGGAGGTCAGCACGAGCTGCACCTCGCGCCGGTTGCGCGGCTGGACGCTGCGTTCCAGCAGGCCGGCCGCCTCCAGCCGGTCACAGAGGCGGCTCGCGGTGGGCAGGCCCACGCCGAGCCGCTCGGCCAGGGCGGTCAGGTTCAGCTCCGGGGTGTGCCGCACCGTCCGCAGGGCGAGCAGCTGCCGGGCGGGCAGCCGCGGCGTGGCCTCCTCGGCCGTCGCGAGCCAGTCGGCCACGAGGCTCTCCACCGCGTCGACGACCCGCCCGGCCTGTGCCACCCGGCTCTCCCACCGGCCGTCGTCGGAGCCTTCCGCGCACTCCACACCCACTGCCCTCCGGCCACCGCACTTGTCATGTACGTCGGGCCTACCCGAAGGACAGGGGCGTACACGGGCCGTTGTACGGGTAGCACGGGGCCTCAGGAGAAACGTTCGTCTGCATGCTCCGTCCGGCTGGCGCAACCGCTCCGGTCGCGGTGGGATCGACGGTGTGCGAAAAGGCCGCCCGGCGGGCACCCGCACCACGTCGAGGCAGACCGCCCGGAGCCGCAGAAAGGGATGGACATCGTGACACGACCCAGGATCCTGGTGGTGGGAGCGGGCTTCGCGGGAGTGGGGTGCGTTCGACGGCTGGAACGCCGGCTCACCACCGCGGAGGCCGACGTCACCCTGGTGACACCGTTCGCCTACCAGCTCTATCTGCCGCTGCTTCCGCAGGTCGCCTCCGGGGTGCTGACGCCCCAGTCGATCGCGCTGTCCCTGCGCCGCAGCAAGAAGTACCGCACCCGGATCATCCCGGGCGGCGCCATCGGCGTGGACCTGGCATCCAAGGTCTGCGTCATCCGCACCATCACCGACGAGATCGTGAACGAGCCGTACGACTACATCGTGCTCGCTCCCGGCAGCGTCACCCGCACCTTCGACATCCCCGGGCTGACCGACAACGCCTTCGGCATGAAGACGCTCGCGGAGGCGGCCTACATCCGCGATCACGTCATCACCCAGCTCGACCTCGCCGACGCCAGCAACGACCCCGCCGAGCGGGCGGCCCGCCTCCAGTTCGTGGTCGTCGGCGGCGGCTACGCCGGCACCGAGACCGCGGCCTGCCTCCAGTTGCTCACCCACAACGCGGTCAAACGCTATCCCCGGCTCGACCCGGGCCTGATCAAGTGGCACCTGATCGACATCGCCCCGAAGCTGATGCCGGAACTGGGCGACAAGCTCGGCCGCAGCGCCCAGGACGTGCTGCGCAAGCGGGGCATCGAGGTGTCGCTGGGGGTGTCCATCGCCAAGGCCGGACCACAGGAGGTCACCTTCACCGACGGCCGGGTGGTGCCGACCCACACGCTGATCTGGACGGCCGGTGTCGTGGCGAGTCCGCTGATCGCCACGCTCGGCGCCCCGACGGTCCGCGGACGGCTCTCCGTCAGCTCGCACATGGACCTGCCCGGCCACGACGGCGTGTTCGCGCTCGGCGACGCCGCCGCCGTCCCCGACGAGGCCAAGGGCGAGGAGGGCGCCATCTGCCCGCCGACCGCCCAGCACGCGATGCGTCAGGCCAAGGTGGCCGCCGACAACGTCATCGCGCACCTGCGCGGCCGGTCGATGCGGCCGTACGCGCACAAGGATCTGGGGCTGGTCGTCGATCTCGGCGGCACCGACGCCGTGTCCAAGCCGCTCGGCATCGAACTGCGCGGGCTGCCCGCGCAGGCGGTGGCCCGCGGGTACCACTGGGCGGCGTTGCGCACGGGCGTGGCCAAGGCGCGCGTGCTGACGAACTGGACGCTCAACGCGGTCGCGGGCGACGATTTCGTCCGCACCGGCTTCCAGGCCAGGCGGCCCGCCAAGCTGAAGGACTTCGAGTACACCGACACCTATCTGACGCCCGAGCAGGTACGGGCGCAGGTGGAGGGCGGACGCCCCGAGGCCGGCTGAGACGGGCGGGAGAGTACGGCGGCGTGAAGGCGGCGGCGCGGGCGGCGGGGGTGCGGGACCGGGTCAGGGCATCCGATCCCGGGCTCCTGCGGCTCGCGGCCGGACTGCGCACGGTGGGCGCGATCACCCTCACCCTGGCCGTGCTCTCCCTGCTGGACGCGGACGTCACACATCTGGTCGCGGGCGCCATCGCGGCGATGGTCGCCACCTTCGCCGTCCGGGAGAAGCAGCGCGGCCCGCAGGCGGTCACCCTCGCGCTGGGGCTGCCCGTGGCACTGGCCTCGGTGTCCCTCGCGGCGCTGCTCAGCTCCCACGTTCTGGCCGGCGACATCGTGTTCGTCGTGCTCATCTTCTGCGCGGTGTACGGCCGCCGGTTCGGCGACCGGGGCACCGCGCTCGGCCTGATCGGCTTCCAGGTCTACTTCCTGTCCCTGTTCGTGGGCGCCACCGCGCACCTCCTGCCCGGACTCTGGGGAGTCCTCACCGTCGCCTTCGCCTGCAGCGCACTGGCCCGGTTCGCGCTGGTGCCGCAGACACCGGCGGGGATCCTGCTGCGGCTGCGGCAGGCCTTCAGGGCGCGACTCGCGCAGTTGCTCGACGCCCAGCTGGAGCTGCTCGACGCCGGTCCGCAGGAGGTGGAGAAGGCACTGGCGCACGTCCGCACCGGCACGGCACGGCTGCACGAGACGGCCATGATGATCCACGGCCGGCTGGAGGAGGGCACCCCGGACGAGGCGGCGGCCCGGCTGGTGCAGCGCCGGGTCGCCGACGCGGAGATCGCCGCCGAGCGGCTGGGACTGCTCCTGCTGACGGCGCGCAGCGCCGAACGCGCCGACACCCTGACCCTGCACTTGCCGGGCGCGCCGGTCCCCGAGGGCGGTCTCCTGCCCGTGCGGGAGGAGTCGACGGACGTGCTCCGCCGCGACCTGCGCGCGCTGCGCCTGCTGGTACGGCATCCCGTCGGCGACGGCGCGGGGTCCGCGCAGATCCGCAACCGGCTGCTCGGCTACCGCGACGAGGAGAACCTGCCGTCCGCCTCACCGGCCGTGCGGGACGTCTTCCGGGGCGTCGGCGAGTGCGCCCGCGCCGTGCTCGGCCTGCGGATCGCGCTCGACGGGCCGCAGGACGAGTCCGACGACAGCCCCGAGACGGCCCGCTCCCGGGAGGAACTGGACGCGGAGGACGCGGCCATCGGCGGATCGGAGGCCGAGGAGGAGACCGCGCGGAAGCCCACGGGGCTGCGCAGGCCGACCACCCGCGCGGCCGTCCAGGTCTCCGTCGGCTCCGCGCTGGCCATCGCCGGCGGCGAACTGCTGTCCACCCATCGCTGGTACTGGGCGGTCCTGACCTGCTGGATCGTGTTCCTCAACACCGCGTCCACCGGTGAGATCCTGGTCAAGGGATACCGGCGGCTGCTCGGCACCGCGCTCGGCGTGGTCGCCGGCATCGGGCTCGCGGGACTGGTCGGCCACCACACGTGGACGGCGTTCGCGGTGGTGCTGCTGTGCGTGTTCGCGATGTTCTACACCGCGCCGCTGTCGTACACGCTGATGTCGTTCTTCGTCACCGCAGCGCTCGGCGTGCTGTACACGCTGCTGCACACCTACAGTCTGGAGGTGCTGGTCCTGCGGATCGAGGAGACCGCGCTGGGGGTGGCCTGCGGAGTGGTCGCGGCGGTCCTGGTCCTGCCGGTGCGAACCGACCGGCGGACGGACGAGCTGCTCACCACCGTCCTCGACCGGCTGACCGACGTCACCGAGGCCTCCCTGGAACAGCTCGCCGGCGGGCCTGCGGCCGAGCTGCTGGACCGCGCCCGGGAACTGGACCAGGCCCTGTCCGACCTGCGGTCCGCGACCCATCCGCTGACCCATCCGGTCACCCCGCTGCGGACCCGGCGGGACACCGCCCAGTACGTCGTCGCCCTGCTGGAGACCTGCGCCTACCATGCCCGGTCGCTCGCGGCCACGGCCGAGTTGCTGCCGACCCACCCGTCCATCGCGGCGGACCCCCGGCTGCGCGGAGCCGGACAGCGCATCCTGCACAACATCGGCGCCATCGCCGCGCGGGTCGCCGACGACCGCAGCACGGCCGAGGTCCGCACCGGCCCCAGCGTCGCCTCGCTGCTGGCGCCGGGCACCCCCGGCACCCCCCGCTACGGCCGCGTCACCGACCGCGTTCTGCGCCACCTGCAGCGCCTGGACGAGGCGGTGGCGGGCCTGGCCAGACCGCTGGGGGTTCCGGTGTCGTCGCCGGGGAAGTGAGGTCGGGGTCCGCGAGGTGAGGTCGGGGTCCGGGCATACGGGGCCGCCCGGCACCGGATGCGAGACGGGCGTCGGCTGCCGTAGCCACGCGGCATTGGCCGCCCCACCGACCCCGCGCGGGGTGGACCGCAGGCCCCAGACGTCCGCGGGCGGATCCTGACGTCGACCAGCGGCCGGACCTGCCCTCCTCACCCGTCACCGGACCTGCCCTCGTCACCCGTCGCCCGTCACCGCGCCGTCGGCGCCCGTCGGCAGGAACTGGCGCCCGACTCAGGGGCCGGACGGCGTCGGCCGGCAACCCCGTGGGCCGCAGCCGACAGCCACCCCGTGGCCGCGCCATGTGAAGCGGGCGCCCGCCCGGCGCCGGTCGGCGTCGGGCGGGCGCCCGGAGAGTGGGCTGCGGTGGACGGTGTCAGAAGTCCGTCGGCAGGCCGCTCGCCGCCGCGATGCCGCGAAGCTCATCCGTGTCGTTCTGGCGCTGCTGGATGCAGCCGGCGATCTCGGCGAGGCGGTCCGGGTCGGAGGCGGTCACCGCGTCGGTGACCACGCGGACCGGGCCGGTGCCGTCGACCTGGATCTCGACGAGCTGGTTGTCGAGGCGGCCCGTGACGGCCGTGGCGATGACCAGGGCGGCCTCGTCACGGATCTCCTGGGGCAGCTCCTCGGTCTCCTGCGGATCGAGGGCGAAGTCGAGAGTCTCGGCGGATTGTTCGTCGAGGGCACGCAGGGCGGGCGCGACGACCTTGAGCAGCATCGCGAAGTCCTCGCTGTCCATGCGGACGCGCAGGAGGTCGAGGTACATGTCCACGGGCCGTCCGTCCGGCGGGAACTCGGATTCGTTCATCTCCCCCGGGTTCCCCGCCGACGGCATGTTCAGACCTTGCGCCAGCGGGCCATCGCGAAGGAGAACACCCCGAACAGCACCAGACCGGCCGCGACGCAGGCCAGCAGCCCCGGCCCGGCGGACGTCTCGGCGAAGGAGCGCAGGGTGTCGTCGAGTCCCTTGGCCCTGTCGGGCTCGTAGTCGAGGGCCGCGCGGACGGCGAAGGCGCCCGCCGCCGCGAACACCAGGCCGCGCGCGGCGCCGCCGGCCACACCGGTGACGTCCACCAGTCGGCGCGTCCGAGGGGACATCTGCCCGAGACGCAGGTTCTCGCGGTACGTGCGCAGCAGGGCCCGGCCGCCGATCCATATTCCGCCGACGACGATCCCGGCGCCGACCGCGCCGACGATCCACCGCCCCGCGGGCAGCTCCAGCACCCGGGCGGTGACGTCACGGGACTGCTCGTCGCTCGACCCGCCCCCGTCGCCCGATCCCGCGGCGAAGGCGAGGACGGAGTAGGCGACGAAGCAGTAGAAGCCACAGCGGGCGAGTGCCAGGAGGCGCTTCCTCAGCTTGCGGCCGTCAGGTCCGACCGAGCCGAAGACCAGCTCGGACAGCCGCCACAGGGCCATGCCGACCAGCCCTGCGCCCAGGGCCCACAGCAGGACGGAGCCGTAGGGTCTGTCCGCGATCTCGGCGAGGGCGCCCTGCCGGTCCGCCTGCCGCTTCTCGTCGGCGCCGAAGGCGATCTGGAGGGCCAGCGCCCCGACGAGCAGGTAGATCACTCCGCGCGCGGCCAGTCCGGCCCTCGCGGCCCCCCGCGTGACCGAACCCCGCGCCGCGCGCTCGGCCTGGATCCTGCCGTCGCGCACCAGGGCACTCGCATTCATGCCAACCTCCTGGAAGAGTCCCGGGAACCCGGATGCCCCGGCTCCGGCGCCGCACACTCGGACGCCGCACACTTCGGCGCCGCACACTTCGGCGCCGCACGCTTGGGCGCCGCACGCAGGTTTCACACCCCGCGCCACACGCCTGGCTTCGCACACACGGGCGCCCCGCCGCGGATGTGCCGCGGCGGGGCGCCCGTGGGCCGGCCTGTCAGGCGTACACGCGGGACCCGTCGGTGGTGGACACGCGGGGCGCGTCGGTGGTGCGGCGGGTGGTGGCGTCGGCGTCGGTGGCCGCGGCGAGCCAGCCGCGGGCCACCTCCAGGGCCCGGGTGACCTCGCGGGTCCCGGTGGAGACGCACAGCGTGTACGCGAGGTCCTGCGCCCGCGTCTCGTCCTCGGGGGATCCACTCGCCTTCGTGGCCTCGAACTCGTCGACGAGTGTGCGCAGGACGGCGGGGTGAGGCATCAGCATCAATAGGCTCCTTAGGCTCCTTAGGCTCCTTGTCCGAAACGGTGGGGTACGTACGACTCCCGGTGGCCGCCGGCTCAGCGGCCGTCGCCCGGTCGGCCCATGGCCTCCTGGCGCACCTGGGCACAGCTGCGGCTGATGAGCCGGGAGACGTGCATCTGGGAGATGCCGAGCCGGTCGGCGATGCGGCTCTGCGTCATGTCCTCGAAGAAGCGCATGTAGAGGATGGCCCGCTCGCGTTCCGGCAGCCTGCGCAGGCTCTCCTTGGCCGACTCCCGGTCGACCACGATGTCGTAGGAGAGGTCGGCCTCGCCGAGGGTGTCCGCGAGGCTGTAGCCGTCGTCGCCGGCGGGGAGTTCGGCGTCCAGCGAGAGCGTGCTGAAGCTCTCCAGGGCCTCGAGCCCCGCGGCGACCTCGTCCTCGGTGAGGCCGGTGTGGGCGGCGAGGTAGGCGGTCGACGGCTCGGGGGCGCCGGGGGTCTGGGCCAGTTCGCGTCGGGCCAGACGTACCTTGTTGCGCAGTTCCTGCACCCGGCGGGGCACCCGCAGGGCCCACATCCGGTCCCGGAAGTGCCGCTTGATCTCGCCGGTGATGGTGGGGACGGCGTAGCTCTCGAAGGCCCCGCGTTCCGGGTCGAAGCGGTCGACGGCCTTCACCAGGCCGAGCGCCGCGACCTGACGGAGGTCCTCGATGGCCTCGCCGCGGTCGCGGAAGCGGCCGGCGATCCGGTGGGCCATGGGCAGCCAGGCGGTGACGATCTCGTCGCGGACGGCGTCCCTCTCGGCTCCCTCCTCCATCGTGGTCAGCCGGGCGAAGAGGCGTGCGGTGTCGGGAGCGTCGTCGTGGGTGCGGCGGGGGTGACCGGTGGGGTTCGGGGCGGACGTGGTGTTCGGGGCGGACGTGGCAGGACGGCTTGTCGACATGTCGATGAGCATGCGGAATCGCTCCTGAGCGGTCGTGTCAAGGAATGACCACGGGAGGGTCGCTGTCGTCCCGGGGCGCAGGGAGCGCCCCGGAGCGGTCATACCACTCCCGTCGGCGCGCCTCCGGTCCGAAGCACGAACCTCCGTCTGCCCTGCGTCCGGAGGAACAAACTCCGGTGGCCGGAAAGCTGTTCGGACGGCTGATACGGCTGATACGGCCATGACGGCCGTGACGGCCGGTCAGGACACGGGGACCACGGCGGTGATCCGCTTCCCGCCGGACGGCAGCCCGGACACCCGGACGTCACAGGCCAGCCGGCAGACGATGGGCCAGCCCCGGCCGCCGGTCCGGCGCCTCCCCTGCTCGTCGAGCGGGTCGCTGACGACGGGCAGCCGGTCGCTGCGGTCGCTCACGGAGACCCGCACGGCCGGCCCGTCCACGTCCACGTCGAAGTCGGTGATGCCGCCCCCGTGCAGGATGGCGTTGGTGGTGAGTTCGGAGGCGACGAGCAGGGCGTCGGAGAGGGCTTCCTCGTCGTAGGGACTGCCGGTGGTCCGGCCCCGCCCGGCGACGGCGCGGCGTATGGCACTGCGCACGTCGGACGGCCGGCACGGGCCGCTCCCGTGCCAGTGCACGGGCACGTCGGTTCGGCCGGTCCTGTGCGTACGGTCGACGGGCTCGGCCCCCTCGCTCCGGTCATTCCGGTCGATGCGATCGCTCCGGTCGATGCGGTCGGTACTGTTCGTGCGGTCGCTCCGGTTGTTCGCGTTGTTCGCGTTCGCGCGCATCCTTTCGCTCTCCTGACGTCTTCGACTGGTCGATGGACCCTCTCCCCCGCCGGGCGGTACGGCCCTACTCCCTTCGGCTGGCCCCCGGGAGCCCCGCCAAACCTGCCTTTCCGGGCATTCGGCGACATCTGAGCGGCTGCCGGAGAAGACCGGGGGATCCAGGGGCGAAGCCCGGTCATCGTCCGGCGTCGCCGGGGTAGGCGGGGTACATGACGGATGTCGTGGACTCGGACGAACTGCTGCGGCGCATCCAGCGCGCCAGGGCCTGCGCACGAGAGGAGCTGCGGACCCTGCGGTCCCGGAGCGAGGATCTGGGGCGCACCGATCCGGACGCGGCGCGCGAGGCGCACGTACGGGGCCTGGCCTACGAGGCGGTGCTCGACGTACTGGACGAGATCGTGACTCCGGGACACCACGCTGAGCCCTCGTGACCTGGCCGGCGCCGGTGCCTTCGGGGTGTGCGCCGAGAGCTGCGGCAACCCGGACCTGCATGGCCGGCGGTCACACCCGCGCCGCAGACCCGCCCTCGCCAGGTGCGCGGCGCCGACCCGAGTGAAACGGGTCACGTGACCGGGTTGTGATGCGGTGATAGGCACCAGAATGGTTTACGGTTCATCCAGTGGTGGCGGAGTCGAGGCATACTCCTCCGCATACCGCATGCGGTGGCCCTGGCTGGCTTCCCCCGTCCAGCCAGGGCTTTCCCATGCCCGCGGGACAAATCTCGCGCCGCCGAGGTGCTCGCGGCGCCCGCAGCGGCTGAAATGGGCTTAGGGCCCCGAGGCCCAGGGAACATCCCGGAACCGTCCCCGGCGAGGAGCCCCGCGCCATGACCAGAGCGACAAGACTGCTGACCGCCCTCCCCCCGCCCCAACGCCACCGTCTGATGACCCTCGCCCGCGAGGTGTCCTTCCCGGAGGACACCCGGATCTTCGAAGCGGGCGGCACGGCCGACCGCTTCTGGGTCATCCGCTCCGGCGCGGTCACCCTCGACCAGCGGGTGACGTCCGTGCAGCGGGTCACCGTCGCCAGCCTCGGCGCCGGCGACCTCCTCGGCTGGTCCTGGCTGTTCCCCCCGTACCGATGGGACTTCGGCGCGGAGGCGTTCAGCCCGGTCCGCGCCTACGAGTTCGAGGCCCAGCCGGTGCTCAAGCTGTGCGAGGAGGACCCGGCGCTCGGCCTCTCCCTGGTCCGGATCGTGGCCGAGATCCTCGCCCACCGCCTGGAGACCACCCGCGGCAAACTCATGGAGCACTACAGCACGCACCGCCGCGGGGTCATCTGACCGGGGCAGACGCGTACCGCCCCGGAGCGGGCACCACGGCCGGCACGACCCGCAGGGCCACCACGGCCGGCATCACGACGACGACCAGCAGGCCGCCGCTGTCCGTCACCAGCCCCGCCGGCCGGGCGCTCAGGCGCCCGCGACCAGGGTGATCCCGAGGGTGATCATCGTCGCGGCGACGAGTCCGTCCAGGACGCGCCAGGCGCCGGGCCGGGCCAGGAAGCGGCCGAGCAGCCGCGCCCCGAAGCCCAGCGCGGCGAACCAGCACAGGCTTGCCGCCGCCGCCCCGAGGCCGAAGGTCCAGCGCATCGGGCCGCGGTCCGCTGCGACGGTGCCGAGCAGGAACACGGTGTCGAGGTAGACGTGCGGGTTGAGCCACGTCATGGCGAGGCAGGTGAGGACCGCGCGCCGCCGGGAGCCGGTGGCCCCGCCCGTCGCCTCCAGGGCGCCGCCCGGCCTCAGGACCCTGCGGGCGGCGAGGACGCCGTAGCAGAGCAGGAAGCCGCCGCCGAGCCAGGCGACGGCGGTCAGGGCGCCCGGCCAGGCCACCACCAGAGCGCCGACCCCGGCCACCCCGAGCGTGATGAGGAGGGCGTCGGACAGGGCGCAGATCGCGACGACGGGGAGCACGGCGTCCCGGCGGATGCCCTGGCGCAGGACGAAGGCGTTCTGGGCGCCGATGGCGACGATGAGGGACAGACCGGTACCGAAGCCCGCTGCCGCGGCGGTGAGGGAGGAGGACATGACGTCCACGCTAGGGAGCCGATCGACATGGGTCCAGCTAAAGATTCATACGTATCATTAGCACTCGTGATGACAGATCTCCCTCTCGACCAGGTCCGCACCCTCCTCGCCGTGGTCGACGAGGGCACCTTCGACGCCGCGGCCACCGCCCTGCACGTGACGCCGTCGGCGGTCAGCCAGCGGGTGAAGGCACTGGAGCAGCGCACGGGCCGGGTCCTGCTGCTGCGCACCAAGCCGGTGCGGCCGACGGAGTCCGGGGAGATCGTCGTACGGTTCGCCCGCCAGCTGGCCCGGCTGGAACGCGACACGCGGTCCGAGCTGGGCATGAACGGCGACGGTGAGCCGACACGCGTGACGGTGGCGGTCAACGCGGACTCGCTCGCCACCTGGTTCCTGCCCGCCCTCACCCGCGTGCCGCGCGAACCGCCGTTCTGCTTCGAACTCCACCGGGAGGACGAGACGGCGACGGCGGAACTGCTGCGGGAGGGGCTGGTGATGGCCGCGGTGACCTCCTCGCCGGACGCCGTCACCGGCTGCTCGGTCAGGTCACTGGGCTCGATGCGCTACTTCGCCGCGGCCGGTCCGCGATTCGCCGCCGCCTTCCTCGACGGCCTGCCCCTGGGCGAGGGACTCGCGCGGGCACCCGTGGTCACCTTCGACCGGCGCGACGACCTCCAGGACGCGTTCGTACGCCGGCTGCGGCGCGGCCCCGACGGCGCGAGCCGGCTGCGCCACACCGTGCCGACCTCGGAGGGGTATCTCGACGCGGTGGAGGCCGGACTCGGCTGGGGCATGGTGCCGGAGGTGCAGGCGAGCAAGCTGCTGGCGGAAGGCCGCCTGGTCTCGCTCGCTCCGGAGCGTCCCTTCGACGTCCCCCTGTTCTGGCAGCAGTGGAAGCTCGACTCCCCCGCCCTGGCGGCCGTGGCGACAGCCGTGGCGGCGACCGCGGCGCAGACCCTGCGGAGTTGACCGGCCCGGCGCCCCGCGCCGCCGAGACGGCCACCCACCCGCCCGGCACGGTTTCACTTCCGTCCCGCCGGTCACCCGAACAGGAGCAACTCATCCGCAGCCGCGACGATTTCGAACGCAGGTGACTTCGCATGGACGACTGGCGACAGCGCGCCGCGTGCCGCCACGAGGACCCGGAACTCTTCTTCCCGATCGGCACCTCGGGTCCGGCTCTCCTGCAGACCGAGCAGGCCAAGGCGGTCTGCCGGCGCTGCCCGGTCCGGGCGCAGTGTCTGGAGTGGGCGCTCGAGACCGATCAGAGCCTCGGGGTCTGGGGCGGTACGAGCGAGACCGAACGGCATGCCCTGAAGCGGCGTATCAGGGCACGGCACCGCAGTTCATGAGCCTCGGACGGGCCGGTGTTCACCGGCCCGTCCGCCGCAGCGTGCCCCACCGCGACTCCTGGCGGGCCACCTCCTCGCGCGCCGCCTCGATCACCGACCCGTCGATCCAGCACAGCGGCCCTACGTCGGACACGAGCGGCTCGTTGTCGGGGCCCCGGCTCGTCTCCCGGCCCGCGAGGACCCAGGGGCGGACGCCGGGGCCCTTGTCGTGCGGCAGGTGCGCGTAGTCGTACAGGCGCCGGGCGACCCACAGGATGCGGGAGCGGTCCTCCCACCAGTCCTCGACGTCCAGGGGGTTCGCGGACAGGCCGTTCATCGGGACACCGGTGAGTTCGTCGGTACTGGACGCCTCACCGAGGTCGGTCCCCGGCCCACGGGACCAGCGGACGAACAGACCCCTCTGCCGCTCGACCAGGTCGGCCAGTTCGGCCAGGGAGCGTGCGACCGGCAGGTCGTCGGACGAACTCATGGCTTGACCTCCCTCTCCGCCGTCAGGACGGCTCGCGCCGTCAGGACAACGGGGTACCCGCACCGCCCGGACGGAATCAGGCCCTCCGGGCGCCCCTCAGCCCTCCTTCGGTGTCCGCTCGGCGGGCAGCCTCAGGGTGAAGACGCTCCCCGATCCCGCAGTGCTCGCCGCCTGTGCCGTGCCGCCGTGCGCGGCCGTCAGCTGGCGGACGATCGACAGGCCGAGTCCGCTGCCGCCGGTGCGGCGGCTGCGCGACTTCTCCGCGCGCCAGAACCGCTCGAAGACCTGCGGCAGATCCTCGGCCGCGATGCCCGTGCCGGTGTCGGCGACCTCCAGCACCACCTGTTCGCCGTCCGCGCGGGCGGTCAGCGTGACCGTGCCGCCCGACGGGGTGTGGCGTACGGCGTTGATGACGAGGTTGCCGAGCGCCTGCCGCAGCCGCACCGGGTCGGCGTCCAGCCAGGGGCTGCCGTGGGTGTCGGTGCGCAGGGTGACGCCCGCGGTGTCGGCGGCCACGCGGTGGGCGGCGGCGACCTGGGCGAGGAGGTCGTCGGCGGGTACCGGTTCGCGGTGCAGGCGCAGGGTGCCGGCGTCGGCGTCGGCGAGGTCGCGCAGGTCGTCGATGACCCGTTGCAGGACGAGGGCCTCCTCGTGCAGGGCCGCGAGGAGCGCCGGGTCCGGCTCGACGAGGCCGTCGCGGGTGACCTCCAGCCAGCCCCGGATGTTGGTGAGCGGGCTGCGCAGCTCGTGGGCGACATCGCTGACCAGGGCCTTGCGCTGCGCTTCGAGGCGTTCACGGCGCTCGGCCAGGCCGTTGAAGGCCTCCGCGAGGATGCCCGTCTCGTCGCGGGTGGTGACGGGCACACGTACGTGCAGTTCAGGTGGCTGCTGGGCGGCCTCGGTGAGCGCACGCAGGGGCCGTACCAGGCGGGTGGCGACGACGGCGGTCACGGCGACGGTGACGGCGAGCACGAGCCCGGCCGCGCCGACGACCTTCGCCTTGTTGCCGGAGGACATGTCCCAGCGGGGTCCGGCCGCGTTGTTCCCGCCGCCGAGGAAGAGTTCCGCGACGGGAGCGACGTACGGGTCGAGCTGGGTGCGGCGGGCGTCGTCCAGGCAGCGCTGCGCGGTGCGCGTCGTCGCGCCGTCGCCCTTGATGAGGAAGCCGGGTGACGGCGTCGGGGAGCGCAGGTCCGTGCCGCCGGGGCCGGCGATGCCGCCGAGGGCCACGGGTGTGCCGGGGTCCAGCCCCGCCTCGGTCAGGCAGCCGCGGGCGAGCTTTTGGAGTGCGGCCAGCGCCTTCTCCTCCGTGGGCATCGCGGCGTTGAGCCGCCCGTCGGCACACGGTTCGGGGACGTAGCCGTCCTCGACGGTGTCGTCCGCGGGGTGCAGGACCGGGCGGCCGCTGGGTGTGCGGGAGACGGTGGTGCCGATGCCGTTGCGCAGGAAGCAGCTCTGCCGTTTGCGGGCCAGGGCGTCGAGCCCGTCGCGTTCGCCGGCCGTGAGCCGGTAGGGGCCGACGACGCGCGGGTCCGTGCCGCTGAGCTGGGCGCCGGGTTCGCTGGAGGTGTCGGTGCGCAGGGGGTCGACGGTGGCGGCGGCGCGCGGCGGCAGGGAGGTGCCGCGGGGCGCGGAGTCGGCGATGAGGGTGCGGTCGGCGCCGGTCAGGGCGATCCGCCGGCCGGTCTGCGCGGACAGGGCGCGGACGGTGGCGGGTACGCCGCTCCAGTCGGGGTGGGTGGCCGCGTAGCCGCTGAGCCGGGCGAGGATGTCCATGTCGTCGGCGAGGGCCTGGCCCTGTTCCTCCCGCAGGGCGCGGGTGGTGGTGGTCACCGCCAGCCAGGCCGTCGCGGCCACCGAGCAGACGGCGATCAGGACGGACGCGATGAGGAGCCGGACGAGGAGGCGCTTGCGCAGCGGTATGCGGGTGCGCGTGCCGGTGCCGGTCCGCGTGCGTTTCACGGGCGGGTGCCGCTGAGTTTGTAGCCGACGCCGAAGACGGTGAGGAGCCGGGCGGGTCTGCGCGGGTCCGCCTCGATCTTGCGGCGCACGTTCATGATGTGGACGTCGACGGCCCGTTCGGTGGAGGCGCGGTCGTAGCCGCGGGTGTACTGGAGCAACTGCCGCCGGGAGAAGACGCGTTCGGGCTCGCCGACGAGGGCGAGGAGGATCTGGAACTCGGCGGGCGTGCAGTCCACCGGCTCCCCGTCGCACCGCACCTCGTGCCGCACCGGGTCGACGGCGATCCCGGCGGCCCGCAGCACGGGGTCCTCCGGCCGGCCGGCGGTGGATCCACTGCGCCGCAGGACGGTGCGGATACGGGCCATCAGCTCGCGCGGGCTGTACGGCTTGGTCATGTAGTCGTCGGCACCCAGCTCCAGGCCGAGCAGTACGTCGTCCTCGGCTGCGCGGGCGGTCAGCATCAGGACGGGGATGTCGTCGCTGCGGCGGAGCACCCGGCACACCCCGAAGCCGTCGATGACCGGCAGCATGAGATCCAGCACGACGAGGTCGGGCCGGTCCCGGCGCACCGCGTCGAGCGCGGCCGAGCCGTCGTGCACGACGGTGGCGGTGTGCCCCTCGGCGAGCAGCGAGCGGCGGATGAGTTCGGCCTGCATCGCGTCGTCCTCGGCGACGAGTACGTGGGCGCACACGCGGTGGTCTCTCCCTTGGTTCGGTGGGGCGGTCGGCCGTCGGTCGGCGGCAGGGCGGGGTCAGCGGGCCAGGGAGGCATGGTCGCCCATGACGACGACCGGGTGGAGGGCGGGGTCGAGGGCGCGGAGCAGCTCCCTCAGGTGCCGTTCGGCGATGCTGACGCAGCCGTGGGTGGGGCCGCCGTGGTCGACGTGGATCCAGATGCCCCCGCCGCGCTCGGCGCCCAGCGGGCGGGTCCAGTCCAGCGGCGAGGTGCCGGGCTTGCGGTTGTAGTCGATGGCGATCACGTGGTCGAAGGAGCCGGCCAGGGACTCACCCTCGAATCCGGTGCCGGGTGAGCGGAATCCACCGGTCGACCGGTCGTACGGCAGCCGGGTGCCGGGGTCGGGCAGTCGGCCGCCGGCGTCGGAGAGGCCGTACACGCCGATGGGTGTGCGCAGGTCGCCGGCGCGGTGGTGGTCGGTCCAGCCACGAAGGGCGTTGTGGGCGGGCCAGGCCGGGCCGGGCTGCCAGCCGGTGCCGGTGCGGCGGTACAGGACGACTTCGGAGAGCGGGGAGTCAGGGCCGCGCCCGGTCACCACGACCACCTGACGCGCGGCGGCGGGTACGGCGGAGCGGGTCTTCGGGCCGAGGCCGGGCAGCTTGCGCGGGACCGTCTGCACGGCGGCTCTGGGCGCGGGCGTGCCCGGTGGCGCCGAAGTGGTCGCGGGGGCGGGGGCGTTGTGGTCGGGCGAGGTCGCCGCGCCGCCGCCGCATCCGGTGAGCAGGAGGGACGCGGCGAGCAGCGCGGCGCGGGCGCGATGCGTGATCATGACTCGACCCTGGCCGAGAGGTGTGAGGAACTGGTCAGGTTCTCAGGGACGGTTGGGCTTTCCCTGAGCGTACAGCCAGGTGGCGAACAGGCTTGCGAGGTCCTTTCCGGACACCTTCTGCGCCAGCCGCTCGAACTGGGCGGTGGTGCCGTTGCCGTCGCGGTGTGCGGCGGCCCAGGCGCGCAGGACGCGGAAGAAGGCACGGTCGCCGACCGTGGTCCGCAGGACGTGCAGGGCCATGGCGCCGCGGGCGTAGACGGGTGTGCCGAAGATGTTCGCGCCGCTGCCGGGGTCGCCGGGCGGGAACGCCCACAGGCCGTCGGCCGCCGGGCGGGCGTACAGCGCGTCGAAGGCGGCCTGGGCGCTGTCGCCGCCGTGCTGTTCGGCGTAGAGCCACTCGGCGTAGGTGGCGAAGCCCTCGTTGAGCCAGATGTCCTTCCAGGAGGTGAGGGAGACGGAGTCGCCGAACCACTGGTGGGCGCTCTCGTGGACGAGGGTGCTCAGGTCGGGCGCTCTGTCGTACACGGGCCGGGTCTGGGTCTCCAGGGCGTAGCCGACGTTGGGAGCGTGGTCCACGATGGAGCCGGCGGCGCGGTAGGGGTAGGGGCCGAACAGGCCGCTCCCCCACTCCAGTACGGCGGGGAGCTTCGCCAGCACGGGCCCCGCCGCGGCGGCTTCGCGGGGGTCGACGGCGTCGTAGACCTTGACGCCGTCGCGGGTGGTGTACTGCCGGACCTGGAAGGTGCCGACGGTGGCCGTGGCGAGGTAGGCCGCCATGGGCTCGGCCTGCCGCCAGCGGTAGGTGGCCTTGCCGTGCGCGGTGCGCTTGCCGAGGAGGACGCCGTTGGCGACGGCCGTACGGCCCTCGGGGACGGTGATGGCGAAGTCGTACGAGGACTTGTCCGTGGGGTGGTTGTTCGCCGGGAACCAGGTCATGGCGCCCTGCGGTTCCCCCGCGACGAACGCGCCGTCGTCGGTGGGGATCCAGCCGTCGAGGGAGCCGTCGGGGTCGGTGACCGGGCCGGGGGTGCCGGAGTACGTGACGCTCACCCGGAAACGCTCACCCTTGCGCAGGGCGCGGCGCGGGGTGACGACGAGTTCCTGGCCGTCGCGGCGGTGTCCGGCCTTGACGTGGTCGACGGTCAGGGCGGTGACCTTCAGGCCGTTCAGGTCGAGGTCGAAGCGGGTCAGGGCCTGGGTGGCGCGGGCGGTGAGGACGGCTTTGCCGTCGAGGTGCCGGGTGGCCGGATCGTAACGGAGGGTCAGGCCGTAGTGGTCGACGTGGTAGCCGCCGTTCCCGGCCAGCGGGAAGTAGGGGTCGCCGACGCCGGGCGTACCCACCGGACCGGCGGCGAGCGCCGGGTCGGCGGCGGTCAGCAGGGCGGTCACGGCGAGGGGTACGGCCGCGAGGAGGGCGGGGCGTCTGCGGAGGTGAGTCACGTGCGCTCCTGGGGGGTGGCTGTGATCAAACGTGATCAGACTAGGCACCGGGCCCCGCGGGTTCGCCCTCGTTCAGGTCAAGCCGTGCGGCGCGCGCGAGCGGCCCGTGCTTAGACCGTCCGGCAAGGGGAGGGTGGGAGAAGGAGCGGGGGCGGGTGCGTGCAGCTGCAAGGCGGAGGAGGGAGTGATGGCGGAGCCATCGCGACGGACGACAACGCGGCAGATGGGCGTGCCCGACCCCGCGACGCCGCCCTCCCGTTGCCGGACGGTCCTACCCTCGACAGCACCGACCGCCCCGTGGAGAGGCCGCCCATGAGTGTCCGCGTCCGCCGTGTGTACGACCCGCCCGAGCCGGGGGACGGAGTCCGTGTCCTGGTCGACCGGCTGTGGCCGCGCGGCCTGGCGAAGGACGCGGCGCGGGTCGACGACTGGCCGAAGGGACTGACTCCTTCGAACGAGCTGCGCCGCTGGTACCACGCGGGCGAGGGCTCGTACGAGGAGTTCGCGCGGCGTTACGAGGCGGAGCTTGCCGAGCCGGAGGCGGCCGAGCTCCTCGATCGGGTACGTGAGTTGGCGGACGCCGGTCCGGTGACTCTGCTCACGGCGGTGAAGGAGCCCGAGCACAGTCACGCGGCCGTGCTGGCCCGCATGCTCGGCTGAGGGTTGGATCGCCCGGCCGGCTCGCCGACACGGCGGCCCGCCTCCCGCTCGGTCGGCGGGCCGTCCGGGCCCGGACGGAACCCGACGGTCGGGCGGGAGCGGGCCGGGGAGCGACCCGACGCCTGCGCCCGCCGCTCCGCCGGCGGCCGGGCCGCTCCGGACGGGACCGGCACGCCCCGGCCCCGGACGTCACCCCGTCTGCCGTGCCGCCGCCCGTCCCGCCGCGCGCCCCGAGAAGAGGCAGCCGCCGAGGAAGGTGCCCTCCAGGGCGTTGTAGCCGTGGACGCCGCCGCCGCCGAACCCGGCGACCTCGCCCGCCGCGTAGAGACCCTCGACCGGGCTGCCGTCGGCACCGAGGGCGCGCGAGTCCAGGTCGGTCTGGATGCCGCCGAGGGTCTTGCGGGTGAGGACGTGCAGCTTGACGGCGATGAGGGGTCCGGCGTCGGGGTCGAGGATGCGGTGCGGGGACGCGACGCGGCCCAGGCGGTCGCCGATGTAGCGGCGGGCGTTGCGGATGCCCTGCACCTGGGCGTCCTTGCTGTAGGCGTTGGCCATCTGGAGGTCGCGGGCGCGGATCTGCCGGCGCAGGCCCTCGGCGTCGAGGAGCGCCTTGTCCGTCAGGCCGTTCATCTTCTCCACCAGCCGGTCCAGCGTGTCGGCGACGACGAAGTCCGCGCCGCGGTCGATGAACGCCTGCACGGGTGCGGGCGCGCCCTTGCCGAGGATCCGGTCGCGCAGGACGGCCTTGCGGTCCTTCGCGGTGATGTCGGGGTTCTGCTCGGAGCCCGACAGCGCGAACTCCTTCTCGACGATCTTGCGCGTGAGGACGAACCAGGAGTGGTCGTGGCCGGCGAGGTCCTCGGTGGTGCGCAGATGCCGCAGGGTGCTGAGGGTGTCGTAGCCCGGCAGGCAGGGGTCGGGCAGCCGGCGGCCGAGGGCGTCGAACCACATCGAGGACGGGCCGGGCAGGATGCGGATGCCGTGGCCGGGCCAGACGGCGTCCCAGTTCTGGACGCCCTCCGTGTAGTGCCACATGCGGTCGCGGTTGACGAGCCGGGCCCCGGCCCCGGCGCTGATGTCGAGCATCCGGCCGTCGACGTAGGCGGGGACGCCGGTGACCATCTCGGCGGG
Source organism: Streptomyces sp. ID05-39B (assembly GCF_033794725.1). Taxonomy (NCBI): domain Bacteria; kingdom Bacillati; phylum Actinomycetota; class Actinomycetes; order Kitasatosporales; family Streptomycetaceae; genus Streptomyces; species Streptomyces sp. ID05-39B. Next base: position 36,046 of record NZ_JARGEF010000028.1, read on the forward strand.
CGGGGTGCCAAGACGCTCGGGCCAGTGGCGGCGGACCAGGTCGTGGTTGGCCCCGATGCCGCCGCTGGTGACGATGACTGCCTGGGCGCTCAGTTCGAAGTCGCCGACACGCTCGCGGCTGGAGGAGACGCCGCGTGGTGAGTCGTCGGGCGCGAGGACGGTGCCGCGTACGCCTCGGGCGGCGCCGCCCTCCAGGACCAGCTCGTCGACGCGGTGGCGGTGGTGGAAGGTGAGCAGCCCGTCACGGGCGGCCTGCTCGGCGTACCTGACGAACGGTTCGACGACGCCCGTGCCGGTCCCCCAGGCGACGTGGAAGCGGGGCACGGAGTTGCCGTGTCCGTCGGCGCGCAGATCGCCGCGTTCGGCCCAGCCGACGGTCGGTACGAAGGAGATGCCGTGCCCGGCGAGCCAGGTGCGCTTCTCCCCGGCCGCGAACTCGACGTAGGCGCGCGCCCAGCGCACCGCCCAGGAGTCCTCGTCGTCGGTGCGGTCGAACTGGGCGCTGCCCTGCCAGTCGCTCCAGGCGAGGTCGAGGGAGTCCTTGATGCCGAGGCGCCGCTGTTCGGGCGAGTCGACGAGGAACAGCCCGCCGAAGGACCAGAACGCCTGGCCGCCGAGGTTGGCGGCGTTCTCCTGGTCGACCAGGGCGACCCGCCTGCCCCTGCTGGTGAGTTCGTGCGCCGCGACCAGGCCGGCGAGGCCCGCTCCGACGACGATGACGTCCGCGTCCATGGCGACCGTTGCCTTTCTCATTCTGGGTGGTTGTCGGGGTGGTTGTCGGGGTGGTTGTCGGGGTGGTTGCCCGGGTGGATCCCGGGGGGACGTTCGAGATGGGCGCCACCCTCGGTGAGCAGCGCGGTGAGGAGCTGCTTGAGCCAGGCGCGGGCGCCGTCCACGTCCTTGTCGAGGAGCAGTTGGGTGGTGACGCCGTCGTAGGCGGCGACCACCGCGTGGGCGGCTGCGTCGGCGTCGCCGAGGACGGCGGGCAGTGCGGTGTGGGCGCGGTCGCGGCCGAGCCGGTCGGCGATGGCGCCGCGAAGGGTGGCCCGGTGTTCGAGCAGGGACCGGGCGACGGCCGGGTCGCGGGCGGCGTGCACGAGGAAGTCCGTCTTGACGAGCAGCCAGTCGTGGTCGAGGAGCAGCACCTCGGTGACGCGGTCCACGGAGGCGGGCACGTCGAGGCCGGGGCCGTCCCCGGCGAGCGCGTCGGCGACCTGCCGGGCGATGAGGTCGGCGCGCTGGCGGTAGAGCGCGAAGAACAGTTCGTCCAGGCTGGCGAAGTTGGAGTAGAAGGCGCCCCGGCTGTATCCGGCGGTCTCGCAGACCTCCTCGATGGAGACCCGGCCGAAGCCCTTGGCGGCGAACACCTGGAAGGCGGCGTCGAGGAGGTTGGCCCGGGTGCGCACCCGGCGCCGGGTGACCCGTCTCGCCGTCTGTTCGTCCGCCATGCCGGACCTCCGTTCGATACGGGAATGTATCCGATGCGTTGATGTATCGAAAGGCTCCGGCGCCGGCGCGGCGGACCGCACGAGACACACCCCGACACCACATGGAACACACATTCGATTAAGGAGTACGCTGGCCGCATGACCAGGCACCTCCAGGGCTCCCTCTTCGACCAGACCGACGAGCTGCACCTCGGACCCCTGACCGGGATCCGCCGTACCGGACTCGGCTCGGGCGCCTGGATCGACGTGCTCCCCGGCTGGCTCACCGGGGCGGACCAGCTGTTCGAACAGCTCGCGGCCGACGTCCCGTGGCGCGCCGAGCGCCGGCAGATGTACGACCAGATGGTCGACGTACCCCGGCTGCTCGCCTTCTACGGCGAGGACCGTGAGCTGCCGCATCCCGTGCTGGACGAGGCCCGCGCCACCCTCTGCGCGCACTACGCCGACGAGCTGGGCGAGCCCTTCGTCACCGCGGGCCTGTGCTACTACCGCGACGGCCGCGACAGCGTCGCCTGGCACGGCGACCGGATCGGCCGGGGCGCCCGCGAGGACACGATGGTCGCCATCCTCTCCGTGGGCGCGCCCCGTGACCTGCTCCTGCGTCCGGTGCGCGGCGGCGACACCGTGCGGCGCCCGCTGGGCCACGGCGACCTGATCGTGATGGGCGGCTCCTGCCAGCGGACCTGGGAGCACTGCGTCCCCAAGACGACGCGGGCCGCGGGGCCTCGCATCAGCGTCCAGTTCCGGCCGCGCGGCGTGCAGTAGGAGGCCGAGCGGACCCGCACACCCCCGCCGGCCTGCTTCCCTGTTCCCGTCGGACACGGACCTCACCCCACGGGACGATCATGCGGGCCCCGTACGGCAGGTCGCGGACGGCACCTACCTGGTGCACGGCAGCCACACCAACCGGGTGATCCTCACCGAGGGCCCGGGACCACGCCGGCTGAGCCGGTCGGTCTAAGGTCGGGCCATGGCTTTGCAGATCAGTGCCACCAACCCGGAGCATCCGGCCCTCCTGCTGGAACTGCCCTGGCAGCTTCCGCTGGAGGAGTGGCCCGAGGACGTTCTCGTACCGCTGCCGCGCGGCATCTCCCGGCACGTGGTGCGCTACGCCCGCGCCGGCGACGAGGTGATCGCCGTCAAGGAACTGGCCGAGCGCCCGGCGCTGCGCGAGTACGAGCTGCTGCGTGTCCTGGACCGGCTCGGCATCCCCGCCGTCGACCCGCTGGCCGTGGTCACCGGGCGCGCCGACACCGGGGGCGACCCGCTGGAGCCGGTGCTGGTCACCCGGCATCTGGGCGGGTCGATGCCGTACCGGTCGATGTTCGAGACGACCATGCGTCCGGCGACCATGCACCGGCTGATGGACGCCCTGGCCGTACTGCTGGTGCGACTGCACCTGTCCGGCTTCGCCTGGGGCGACTGCTCACTGTCGAACACCCTGTTCCGGCGCGACGCGGGCGCGTACGCCGCCTATCTCGTCGACGCCGAGACCGGTGACCTGCATCCGCAGCTCAGCCCCGGGCAGCGCGACTACGACCTCGACCTGGCCCGCGTCAACATCAGCGGTGAGCTGCTCGACCTGGAGGCCTCGGGCGCCCTGCACCCGTCGGTGGACCCGGTCGAGTTCGGCAGGGAGATCTGCGCCCGCTACGAGCGCCTGTGGGAGGAGCTGACCCGCACCTCCGTCTACCCGGCGGGCAAGTACCACTACATCGAGCGCCGGATCCGCCGTCTCAACGAGCTGGGTTTCGACGTGGCCGAGATGCAGATCGAGCACTCGTCCAACGGCGACACGGTCACCTTCGTGCCGAAGGTCGTCGACGCGGGCCACCACCAGCGGCAGTTGCTGCGGCTGACCGGCCTGGACACCGAGGAGAACCAGGCCAGGCGGCTGCTCAACGACCTGGAGAGCTGGATGGCCACCCAGGACGACTACGCCCCGGGCGACCCCCTCGCCGCCCGCCCCGAGGTGCTGGCGCACCGCTGGGTGCGGGACGTGTTCCGGCCGACCGTGCGGGCGGTGCCGCTCGAACTGCGCGGCTCCATGGACGCGGCGGAGATCTACCACGAACTCCTCGAACACCGCTGGTACCTGTCGGAGCGCGCTCAGCACGACATCGGGCTCGACACGGCCGTCCAGGACTACATCGCCAGGATCCTGCCCCGCGCGCGGGAGACCCTGGAGCCGACGACGCCCGAGTGAACCGGGCGCCGGGGGCGCGTCACTCGTGCGGGATCACGGCGACCGGGCAGTCCGCGTGGTGCAGCACGCCGTGCGCCACCGAGCCGATCCGGGCGCCGACCGCGGTACGGCGGGCCCGCCGGCCGACGACCACCAGCTGGGCCCGCCCGGACACCGACAGCAGCACCTGTCCCGCGCTGCCGATCTCCACGTGCTCCACCACGGGCACGTCCGGGAAGCGTTCCCGCCACGGCGCGAGGGCGTCGGCCAGGGCCTTCTTCTCGTACGGCTCCAGGCCGCCTGCGTCGTCGAGCAGCTTGAGCGAGGCGGGGCTGTAGGAGAACACCGGGGGCAGCGTCCAGGCCCGCACGGCGCGCAGGGAGGCACCGCGGGCGGCGGCCGTCTCGAACGCGAACCGCAGCGTGGGCCCGCTGTCCTCGGGGGAGCCGTGCTGTCCGACGACGACCTCGTGCCCGGCCACCTCGGCGCTCGCCCTGTCCCCGGCCCGCACCAGCACGACCGGGCGGTGGGCCTCGGCGATCACCTGCTGGCCCACCGAGCCGAGCAGGAAGCCGACGACCGCTCCGTGCCCGCGCGAGCCCAGCACCAGCAGCTCCGCCTCCGCCGCGGCGGCGACCAGCGTGTCCGCCGGGTCGCCCTCCAGGACGTCGCTGGTCACCCGCAGTGCGGGGTGGCGTCCGGATACGTCGGTGACGGCCTCCCGGACGGCTGCCCGCACCCACTCCTCCTGGGCTTCCCGGTCCGCCACCTCTGCCGCCGCGTCCGTCTGGAACCGCCAGGCGTGCACCACCCGCAGCGCCAGGTCCCGCCGTACGGCCTCCCTGGCCGCCCATGCCAGTGCCGCGAGGCTCTCCTGCGTCCCGTCGACCCCTGCCGTGATCGGGCCCGTCATCCCGTCGCCTCCCCGCGTCGTGCTTCCACTTCGTCGGGTCCAGTGTTCACCACTACAGTCGGCGTCATGACCTTGGAGTGGGAACAGGTGATCGTGGACTCGGCCGATCCGGTCGCCCTGGGACGATGGTGGGCCGAGGCCCTCGGCTGGGTCGTGGTGAACGACGCGGCCGACGAGTTCGAGATCAGACCGGCCCCGGACCGGCTGCCCGGCCTGCTCTTCGGGACGGTGCCCGAGGCCAAGACGGTCAAGAACCGGCTGCACCTGGACTTCCGGCCCGAGGACCAGCGAGCGGAGGTCGAGCGCCTGCTGGCCCTGGGCGCGCGCCACGCGGACGTCGGTCAGGGCGAGGTGAGCTGGGTGACGCTGGCGGACCCCGAGGGCAACGAGTTCTGCGTGCTGAGCGACCGCAGGAGCTGAGACCCGCTCCCGCGTCGACCGCCGGTGCACGGCCCTGCGCCGAGAGCGCACGGTCCGCCTGGTCCCGGAGCGAACCGGGGCGATCGAACATACGATGGGCGGGAACCGGCGCGGGGCCCGCCGTGCCGCGAGTCCATGGACCGTTCTTCCCCTGCCGGGCGGTCCTGACCCCCGGGGTGGGAGACGTATGGCACAGGCCGCCGAGACCGCGCGGACCGTCATTCTGACCGTGGACGACGACCCGGGGGTCTCCCGCGCCGTCGCCCGCGATCTGCGGCGCCGCTACGGGGCCGCCTACCGGATCGTGCGCGCCGAGTCCGGCGAGTCCGCGCTGGACGCTCTGCGTGAGCTGAAGCTGCGCGGCGACCTGGTGGCCGTGATCCTGGCCGACTACCGCATGCCGCAGATGAACGGCATCGAGTTCCTCGAACAGGCCCTGGACGTGTATCCGGGCGCCCGCCGCGTCCTGCTGACCGCGTACGCCGACACCAACGCGGCCATCGACGCGATCAACGTGGTCGACCTCGACCACTACCTCCTCAAGCCGTGGGACCCGCCGGAGGAGAAGCTCTACCCGGTCCTGGACGACCTGCTCGCGGCGTGGCGCACCAGCGACCACCGGCCCGTCCCTGCCACCAAGGTCGTCGGGCACCGCTGGTCGGCGCGCTCCTCCGGCGTACGGGAGTTCCTGGCCCGCAACCAGGTGCCCTACCGCTGGTACTCCTGCGACGAGCCCGAGGGACTGCGGCTGCTCGCCGCGGCCGGCTCCGACGGGCAGCGGCTGCCGCTGGTGATCACCCCTGACGGCACTGCGCTGATCGAGCCGGACGCCCCCGAACTCGCCTCCCGCGTCGGGCTGGCGACGACGCCGGAGGCCGAGTTCTACGACCTCGTGGTCGTCGGCGGCGGCCCGGCCGGGCTCGGCGCGGCCGTCTACGGCGCCTCGGAGGGGCTGCGGACGGTGCTGGTGGAACGCTCGGCGACCGGCGGGCAGGCCGGGCAGAGCTCCCGCATCGAGAACTACCTCGGCTTCCCCGACGGCGTGTCCGGCGGGCAGCTCACCGACCGGGCCCGCCGGCAGGCCGCCAAGTTCGGCGCCGAGATCCTCACCGCGCGCGAGGTGACGGGACTTGAGGTCAACGGCGCCGCCCGCGTCGTACGGTTCTCCGACGGTTCGGCGGTCGCCGCGCACAGCGTGATCCTTGCGACCGGGGTGTCGTACCGCCAGCTCCTCGCGCCCGGCTGCGACGACCTGACCGGGTGCGGGGTGTACTACGGCTCGGCGCTCACCGAGGCGGCCTCCTGCCAGGGGCAGGACGTGTACATCGTGGGCGGCGCCAACTCCGCGGGCCAGGCGGCGATGTACCTGGCGCGGGGCGCCAAGTCGGTGACGCTGCTGGTGCGCGGGGAGTCCCTGGCGGCGTCGATGTCGCACTACCTCGTCCAGCAGATCGAGGAGGCGCCCAACATCTCGGTGCGGGCCCGCACGGTCGTGGAGGCCGCACACGGGGAAGGACACCTGGAGCAGCTCACCGTGCGGGACGTGGACAGCGGGGCCAGTGAACTCGTCGACGCGCAGTGGATGTTCGTGTTCATCGGCGCCGCCCCGCTGACCGACTGGCTGGACGGCACGGTGCTGCGCGACGGGCGCGGGTTCATCCTGGCCGGGCCCGACCTCACCACGGACGGGCGGCCACCGGCGCAATGGGAGCTGGACCGGCCGCCGTACCACCTGGAGACCAGCATTCCCGGCGTGTTCGTGGCGGGTGACGCGCGCGCCGAGTCCGCCAAGCGCGTCGCGTCCGCCGTCGGAGAGGGAGCCATGGCCGTCATGCTCGTCCACCGTTACCTGGAGCAGTCATGAGCGGGCGCCCGATGCCCTGTGAGCCGGTCGAGATCAGCACGCTGTTCCTGTTCGAGAAGCTCTCCCCCGAGCAGCTCGGACGGCTGTGCGCCGAGGGCCGGGTGGAGCGGTTCGAGCCCGGCCCGGTCTACACCGAGGGCGACCCGGCGACCTGCTTCTACGTGATGATCGAGGGCACGGTGGTGCTGTACCGCCGGGTCGGCGGCGACGACGTCGAGGTCAGCCGCACCTCGCAGCGCGGCGTGTACGCGGGCGCGATGCAGGCGTACCTCGGGGACCGGGTGCCGCAGGTGTACAACAACTCGATGCGGGTGACGGAGCCGACCCGGTTCTTCGTGCTGCCGGCGCAGTCGTTCTCGGACGTGATGCGCGAGTGGTTCCCGATGGCGGCGCATCTGCTGGAGGGACTGTTCTTCGGCTCGAAGAACAGCCAGCGGGCCATCGGCCAGCGCGAACGGCTGCTGGCGCTCGGCTCGTTGTCGGCCGGGCTCACGCACGAACTCAACAACCCGGCCGCCGCGGCCGTACGGGCCACGGCGACGCTGCGGGAACGGGTCGCGAAGATGCGGCACAAGCTCGCCGTCATCTCGCAGGGCGCCTACTCCCGCGAGGTGCTCGCCGGGCTGATCGAGATCCAGGAGCGCACGGCCGAACGGGTCGCCAAGGCCCCCGTGCTGAGTCCTCTGGAGGCCTCCGACCGGGAGGACGAGCTGACCGACTGGCTCGACGGCCACGGCATCCAGGAGGGCTGGCGGGTCGCGCCGACGTTCGTGCAGGCCGGGCTCGGCGTGGAATGGCTGGAAGAGGTCGCGGCGGCCGTGCAGGCCGACATCCTGCCCAACGCGATCGGCTGGCTCAACTACACGGTCGAGACCGAGCTGTTGATGGACGAGATCGACGACTCCACCAACCGGATCTCCCACCTCGTCGACGCGGCCAAGCAGTACTCCCAGCTCGACCGCGCCCCCTACCGGGTCGTCGACGTGCATGAACTCCTCGACAGCACCCTGCTGATGCTGTCCGGGAAGATCGGGCAGCGCATCAAGGTCGTCAAGGAGTACGACCGCGGTGTGCCGGACGTCCCCGCGTACCCGGCGGAGCTGAACCAGGTGTGGACCAACCTCGTCGACAACGCGGTGTTCGCCATCAACAGCGACGGCGGCGAAGGCACGTTGACCGTGCGCACCGCACGGGAGGGCGACCGTCTGCTGGTGGAGTTCGGCGACACCGGGCCCGGCATCGCGGCGGACATCCGCAGCCGGATCTTCGACCCCTTCTTCACCACCAAGCCGGTCGGCGAGGGCACCGGCCTCGGCCTGGACATCTCCTGGCGGATCGTCGTGAACAAGCACCACGGCAGCCTCCAGGTCGAGTCCGCGCCCGGCGACACCCGCTTCCAGGTGCTGCTGCCGCTGACCGCGCCCGAGACCGATCCCGAGAACGCCGCCGACACCTCCCCCGAGACCGCCGAGGAGCCCGTATGACCGACGCCACCGCCATCGACCCGAGCGTCCCGCCCAGTGGCACCGGCTGCGTCGAGTGCGACGCGTCCGGTGGCTGGTGGTTCCATCTGCGGCGCTGCGCGCTGTGCGGCCACATCGGCTGCTGCGACTCCTCCCCCGCCCAGCACGCCACCGCGCACTGGAAGTCCACCGGGCATCCCCTCGTGCAGAGCTTCGAGCCCGGCGAGGACTGGTTCTGGGACTACGACAGCGACGAGCTGTACGAGTCCGGCCCGGAGCTGGCGCAGCCGTCCGGCCACCCGCTGGACCAGCCCACGCCCGGCCCGGCGGGACGGGTGCCGGACGACTGGGCCCGGTTGCTGAACCGCTGAGCCCCGGCTGGGCGGTCTCCCGGCTCAGCCGTCTCCCCTGCTCGCGGGCGGGGTTGTCGGTGCCGCATGCCAGGATGGAGCCGTGCCACCCACAGCGTTCGCCACCGCGTTCATCGGCCGGGACGAGGAAATCGCCCGGCTCTCAGGCGTGCTGGAGCGCGCCCGTGCCGGGGAGGCGCGGGCCGTGCTGCTCGCCGGGGACGCCGGCGTCGGCAAGACGCGCGTGCTGGACGAGACCGCGGCGCGGGCCGCGCGCACCGGCACGACCGTGCTGACCGGGCACTGCGTCGACCTCGGGGACGTCGGCCTGCCCTATCTGCCGTTCACCGAGATCCTGGGCGTGCTCGCCGGGGACGAGCGCTTCGCGGCCGTCCTCGCCGCGCATCCCGTCGTCGGCCGGCTGCTCGGCGGCGGGCCGGACGACGCCGTACGGGACCTGGGCGGACGGCTGCGGCTGTTCGAGGGGATGGCGGGCCTGCTCGCCGACCTCGCGGACGTCAACCCGCTCCTGATCGTCCTTGAGGACCTGCACTGGGCCGACGAGTCCTCCCGGGACCTGCTGCGGTTCCTGCTGAGCCGGGGTGTCCTGCAGCGGCCCGCGGGCGGCGCCCCCGCCCATCGGCTGGCGCTGCTGGCCTCCTACCGCGCGGACGATCTGCACCGCCGGCATCCGCTGCGGCCGCTGCTGGCCGAGCTGGTGCGGCTGCCGGGCGTGGAGCGGCTGGAGCTGCGGCCCCTGGCGGACGCCGAGGTGACCCGTCTGGTGCGCGCCCTGGAGGACCGTCCGCTGCCGGAGACCACGGTGCGCCGCATCGTGGAGCGCGCCGAGGGCAACGCCTTCTACGCCGAGGAGCTGCTCGCCGCGACGGACACCGGGGCGGGCGGGGTACCGAGCGGTCTGGCCGACCTGCTGATGATCCGCGTGGAGCAGCTCTCGGAGACCGCCCAACTGGTGCTGCGCACCGCGGCCGTGGCCGGACGGCGGGTGGAGCACGACCTGCTGCGGGACGCGCTCGCCCTGCCCGAGGACGAGCTGGAGTCGGCGCTGCGCGAGGCCATAGGCCGCCAGCTCCTCGTCGCGGGCGCGGGCGGCACATACGCCTTCCGGCACGCGCTCGCGCGCGAGGCGGTGTACGCCGACCTCCTCCCGGGGGAACGGGCCCGGCTGCACGGTGCGTTCGCCCGCCTGCTCGGCGGCCGGGGGCATCGCGCCGAGACCGCCGCCGAGCGGGCCCACCACTACCGCGAGAGCCATGACCTGCCGGAGGCGCTCGCCGCCTCCCTGGAGGCCGCCGACCACGCCCAGCGGGTGGGGGCGCCCGCCGAGGAGCTGCGCCAGCTGGAGACCGCGCTCGACCTGTGGCCCACGGTGGACGCAGCCGCCCGCCCCTCGGGCGAGGGCCTGGACCGGGTCACGCTCATGCTGCGCGCCTCGGCGGCCGCCGCGCACGCGGGGCAGGGGCACCGCGCGGTCTCGCTGACCCGCGCCGCGCTCGCCGGGGTGGACCAGGACGCCGACTCCGAACTCGCCGCCCGCGTGCGGTACACGCTGGCCGGCACCCTCCTCGGCGTCGACAGTCTGACCGCGGCGTTCCGCTACAGCAGCGAGGCCCTGGCCATGATCCCGGCAGAGCCGCCGTCCCCGACCTGGGTGTGGGCCGCGGCCACCCATGTCCTGGCGGCCCGTCAGGTCGGCGAGACCGAGACCGCGCTGCGGGTCGCCCGGCAGGCGCTGGGCGTCGCGGACCGGCTGCGGGTGAGAGACGCACAGGCCGACCTGCTGATCTCGCTCGCCATCCTGGAGGGCGGCGGCAGGCGCTCCGCCGAGGGCCGCGAGCGCCTGCGCGAGGCCCGCGAGCTGGCCCGGCGGGCCGGCAGCGCCCCGGTGGAGATGCGGGCCCTGTTCAACCTGGCCATCGGCTGCTACGAGGCCGGGGAGTTCGAGGAGTGCCTGCCCTGGCTGGCCGACGGCCTGGACCGGGCCCGCCGGGCCGGCCTGCTCTCCTCGCCGTATCCGCTGGAGATGCGCTACCTGCAACTGCTGCTGCTCCACACCCTGGGCCGCTGGGACGAGTGCGTGCGGACGGCGGCGGCCGACCTGGCCGTCCTGCCCTCGGCGGGCGGGTACGCGGCCGGGCCCGCGCTGTACGTCGCGCTGGCCCGCGGCGAGGCGGGGGCCGTCGAGCGGGCCGAGGCCCTGACGGAGGGCGCCGCCGACTGGATGGCGACGCTCGTCGCGGCCGTCGTGCGAACCGACGCGGCGGCCCTGCGGGGTGACGCCGAGGCGGCGGTGACGCAGTTGCGCGCCTCCCTGGAGGCGCTGACCGACGACACGGGCGGCCCCCTCGACGTCACCGTCCGGCTCGTCGCGCTCGCCCTCACTCCGGTCGCGGACACGGCCGCCTCGGCCCGCGCCGGTGGCGACGAGGCCACGGCGGCCCGTTGGGCGGGGGTCGCGGAGGAACTGGTGGATCTGGCACGGACGGCTGCGCGGCGCGGCGAGGCCGGGGTGCCGCAGGGTCCGGAGGGGCAGGCCTGGCTGGCCCGTGCCGAGGCCGAGCGGGCTCGGGCGGCCGGCGAACCGGACGCGGCTGCCTGGGAGAAGGCCGCGGCCGCCTTCGAGTTCGGCGACGTGTACGAGCGCGCGCGGTGCCGGCTGCGGCTGGCGGAGGCCCTGTTGGCGGCCGGCCGGCGCGAGGAGGCGGCCGGCGAGGCCCGCGCCGCCCGCGAGACGGCCGTACGGCTGCGGGCGGCGCCGCTGCTGGAGCGGGTGGACGCCCTGATCCGGCGCGGCCGGCTCGCGCCCGCGCCGCCCGGCCGGGAGGGACCGGCCGCCCTCACCGCGCGCGAACAGGACGTCCTGCGGCTGCTCGCCCTGGGCCGCAGCAACCGTCAGATCGGCGAGGAACTCTTCATCAGCGGCAAGACGGCCAGCGTCCACGTCTCCAATATCCTGGCCAAGCTGAGCGCGTCCAGCCGTACGGAGGCGGTGGCGATCGCCCACCGGGAAAGGCTGTTGGAGGCGGAGCCGGGGACGGGGACAGGGACGGGGACATCGGGCTGAGGTCGGCTGAGGTCGAGCGGGGGATTCGCTCGGGAACCCCTCCGTCCTGCCGTCCGTTCTTCCGGCGAGTCCCTGTGAGGGTCGGGACCGGGACATCGGGCGGCACGATGAGTGAGTTGGTTTCCGGGGCCAATGTGGCCCTGCCGGAAGGTGCGCTGGCTGTCCGGGTGTCCGGTCCCTTCGACGTGTGCGCGCTGGTCACGGACGACAGCGGCAAGGTCGGCGGGGACGCCGACTTCGTGTTCTACAACCAGCCGACGGCGCCGGGGGCCGGGCTGCGCGGCGACACGCTCACGCTGGAACCGGCGCGGCTGCGGGCCGGGGCGACCCGGGTCACGGTGGTCGTCAGCGCGGCGGAGCCGGGCACACCGCCGGCCCGGCTGCCCGCGCCCACCCTCCGGGTCACCGACCGGCAGGGCCGCGCCCTCGCCCGGTTCACCCCGCCGCCCGCCCGGCAGGAGACGGTGCTGCTGCTCGCGGAGGTGTACCGGCGCGGCGGCGTGTGGAAGCTGCGGGCGCTGGGCCAGGGGTACGCGGACGGACTGGCCGGGCTGGCCCGGGACTTCGGGGTGGAGGTCACCGACGAAGGGACCGCTCCCCCACCCCGCGGCGTCACCACACCCGCACGCGTCCCCGCCGCCGACCCGGACGGGTTTGCCGGGTCGGTCAACTCCGCGCGCGCCGCGGCCGGTTCACCGCCCGTGTCGCTGGACGCCCGGCTGGTCTCGGCGGCCCGTACGCACGCCGCCGTGATGGCCGCGGCCGGCCGGCTGGGCACGACGGGCGCCGACGGTGTCTCCGTCCACCAGCGCGTCACGGCCGCCGGCTTCCGCTACCTCGCGGTGGGCGAGCACCTGGTCTGCGGACCCCGCACCCCGGCCGAGTTCCTCGCGTACTGCCTGCGCACCGACCAGGCCCGGCGCACCCTGCACGACCCGGCGTTCACCCATGCGGGCCTGGCCCAGGCGAAGGACGGCCGTACCGGTGACGTCTTCTGGACGGCCCTGTGGGCGAGCACGCTGACACCGGCCGGGCTGGCCGGGACCGAGGCGGAGGTCATCGACCGCACCAACCGGGAGCGGGCGCGGGCGGGACTGCGGCCCCTCGCCTCCGATCCGCAGCTGGCCACGGCCGCCCGCGCGTACAGCGCCGACATGGCCGCCCGATCCTTCTACTCGCACACCTCGCCGGAGGGCAGTCAGCCCTGGGACCGGGCCGCCGCCGCGGGGTCGGCCCGGCGCACGATCGGCGAGAACATCGCCTGCGGTCAGCGCTCCCCCGCCGAGGTGGTCGAGGGCTGGATGAACAGCCCCGGCCACCGCGCCAACATCCTCAAGCCCGCCTTCACCCACATCGGCGTCGGCTTCGCGGGCGGCGGCCCGTCCGCCACGTACTGGACCCAACTCTTCGGCGCCTGACGCCCGATGGGCCGGCCGGCCCTCTCGGTCCCGCCGAGTGATGTGCGCCTCACAGGCAACCCGGCCCGCCGTACGCACCACCTGATCGGCAACAGCACCACCCACGGCACCCGGTGACGCCCGCGTCTCGGTGGAGACCTGGCGGCCGCGCTCGTCGAGGGGACACCACCGGCAGGTGTCCGCCGTGGAGGCGGCGCTCGCCGGGGCGCCGCTGCGCACCCGGGCCGCCGGCGACCTGCGCTCACTGTTCGACTTCCTGGTGCGGCGCGACCTCTGACCACCGCCCGGATCCCGGTTGACCTGGGCCACCGCCGCGCGACAGGGTGCACAGAGCGTGCGGCACAGCGCGCGGGAAAGGTGGTCGTCTTGATCGGCATCACGGACATCGAAGCCGCGGCGGAGCGGATCGCCGGGCACGTCGTCCGCACCCCGACCCTCCCGAGTCCTGGGCTCTCCGGCCTGCTCGGCGTCCCCGTCACCGTCAAGCTGGAGCTGCTCCAGCGCACCGGCTCCTTCAAGGCGCGCGGGGCGGCGGCGAAGCTGCTCTCGCTCGACGAGGCGGAGCGGGCGGCCGGCGTGGTGGCGGTGAGCGGCGGCAATCACGGGATCGCGGTGGCGGTCATGGCCGCCGCCCTCGACGTGAAGGCCACGGTCGTCATGCCGCGTTCGGCACCCGCCCGCGCCATCGAGATCGCCGAGGAGGCGGGCGCCTCGGTGCGGCTGACGGACGGGATGGGCAGCGCGTTCGCGCTGGTGAACGACCTACGGGACGAGGGCCTGACGCTGGTCCACCCCTTCGACGACCCGGTGGTGATCGCCGGGCAGGGCACGGTCGGCCTGGAGTTCGCGCAGGACGCCGCCGACGAGCTGACGGACGTCGTGGTCAGCGTCGGAGGCGGCGGACTGATCTCCGGTGTCGCCGCGGCCCTGCGGGCGCTGCGGCCGCGGGTGCGGATCTGGGGCGTGGAGACCGAGGGCGCGGAGGCCATGGCGGAGGCACTGAAGGCCGGCGGTCCGGTGCCGGTGGAGGTGTCGTCCATCTCCACCACGCTGAGCGCGCCGTCCGTCGCACCGCTGACGTACGAGCATGTCGCGGCGCTGGTGGGCGAGGTGCTCGTGGTGCCGGACCGGGAGGCCGTACGGGGCTGTCTGGAGCTGGCCGAGCACGCCAAGGTGTGGACCGAGCCGGCCGCCGGGTGTCTGCTGCCGGCCGCCCGCCGGATCATGGAGCGGGTGGGCCCGGACGCCCGGCTGGGGCTGGTGGTCTGCGGGGGCAACGCGTCGGCGGCGGACATGGCGTCCTGGGCCGAGCGTTTCGGACTGCGCTGACGATTCGGGCCGCGCTGACGATTCGTACCGCGCCGACGACTCGTACCGTGTCGGCGATTCCGCTGTGCGGACGCGTCCGACCGCCCCGAGGTTTTCGGTGTGCGTGTGCGCGGCGCCGGAAAAATCGCCCGCGGCGCTCGTCGTCCGGGAATGGACCGACGCCCGTCGCGCGCGATTCCGTTGACGCCCGCCAGTCGTTTACCCCTGGTTACACCCCTGGACGGCCCGAAGTAATTTCCTTTCCTCGCACATACGATCGGCACCTCGCCCGCTTTTTTGAATGAAAGACAGAAATCCCGGCGGAGTTGCGGATCTCTTGAACGCACACCCTCTCGATCGCCGTACCACTGGGAAAGGTGAGCAGTCGGGGGTTCAGCGAGGGATGACCATGGTCAAGGCGCACGTCTCCACGCACGAGTTGGTCGCGGGCCGCTACCGGCTCCTCGACGTCGTCCACCGCGAGACGAACCGCGTCGGCTGGTACGGCGAGTACGCCGACGACGCGCCCGGCACCCGCCCGTGTCTGGTCACCCGGATCGGGCTGCCCGCGGGCCTCGGCGAGGAGGACGCGCACCGGGCCGCCGAGCGTGTGGTGCGGATGTCCGAGACGATGGCCAGGGTGTGCCCCGGCCGGGTAGCCACCGTTTACGACGCCCTGGCGGAGGGCGAGTCCCTGTGGACCGTGACCGAGTGGATCGACGGCCTCCCACTGGGTCAACTGATCGAGCAGCGGCGGGTGTTCCCGCCCGCCCGTGCCGCCCGGATCGGGCTGGAACTGCTCGACGTGCTGGAGGCCGCGCACGGCGAGGGCATCACCCACGGCGAGCTGAGTCCTGGTCAGGTGTTCGTACGGGCGCGCGGTCCCGTCGTCGTCACCGGCTTCGGCCTCGCGGGCGCGACCCTCGCTCCCCGCCTCGCCGCCCCCTCGTACGCCTCCCCCGAGCAGGCGCGGGACGAGCGGATCGGGCCGGCGGCGGATCTGTGGGCGGTGGGCGCGATCCTCTACACGATGGTCGAGGGCCGGCCTCCGTACCGGGACCGTGACCGGCCGGAGGCCACGCTGAAGGGCGTGGACCGGCTGCCGTTGCGCACCCCACTGCGGGCCGGTCCGCTCGGGCCCGTCGTCCAGGGCCTGCTGCGCAAGGACTCGCGGGAGCGGATGACCCGGCCGGCGGTGCGCCAGAGCCTCGCCCGGGTCCTGGACGAGGACACGCATGGGGTGCCCGCGCCCCGGCTGCGGCGCGCGTACGCCGTCGCACGGGGCGCCGGTCCGCGGTGGAGCGGGCGGGCCATGGCGGCCGGGACCGCGCTGGCCGTGGTCGGCGTGACGGTGGCCGCCCTGGCCGCGACGGGCCAGTTGCCCGGCACCGAGAACATGTCGTCCGACAGCGCGCAGGCCCGCCCGACCGCGCCCAGCGCCCCGCCCGGCGAGGACGGCGCCGACAGAGCCCCCCAGGTGCCGACGCCGGTCCCCAGCCCGCCGGCCGCGTCCTCACCGCCCGCGGCCTCCCCCAGCC
>NZ_JARGEF010000290.1:0-9356 GCF_033794725.1 Streptomyces sp. ID05-39B
CACCCCGACAGCCCCCACCACCACGATCAGCTCCCCCTCTGGCTCACGGGCGAGCTGGCCCCGGTCGTCACCGACTGGGCGCACCTGACGAAGGAGAGCGAGAGCGATGACTGACGCGCACGTCCATGACGTCCATGACGTCCATGACGTCCAGCACGTCCAGCACGTCCATTACGTCCATGAGGAGAAGGCTGACGGCTTCGGCACCGTGCGTATCCGGCCCGTCGACGCCGAGGCCGACGCCGCGGTCCTGCACGGCTGGGTCAGTGCCGAACGGGCCGTGTTCTGGGGCATGAACGGCCTGACGCGGGACCAGGTCGCCGAAATCTACGCCCACATGGCCGGCCTCGACACCCACCACGCCTATCTCGTCGAGCTGGACGGCGACCCCGTCGCCGTACTCCAGACCTACGAGCCGTCGGAGGACCGCGTCAGCGAGTGCTACGAGGTCGAGCCCGGGGACATCGGCGTCCATGTGCTGCTCGCGCCCCCCGAGGAAGGGGGCGCGCGGCCGGGCTGGTCGTCGGCGCTGATGGCCGTCTTCGCGTCGTACGTGCTGGTCGGGCAGGACCGGCGGCGGGTCGTGGTCGACCCGGACGTGCGCAACGAGAGGGCCCTCGCCCGCTTCCTCCACCAGGGCTTCGAGGCAGGACCGGTCGTCACCCTCCCGGAGATCGACCTGCCGGATGTCCACCTGCCGGAGAAGCGGGCCCAACTGGCCTTCTTCAGGCGGGAGGTAGCCTTCCCCGGGTGACCCCCGAGGACCTCGTCGCGCACTACGGCCTGGAGCCGATCCCCCGCGAGGGCGGCCGGTTCCGCCGTACCTGGACCGGCCCCGGACTGCCGGACGGCACCCCCGCCGGGTCCGCGATAGTCGCCCTGCTCACCGCGGACGACTTCTCCGCCCTGCACCGCCTGCCCAGCGACGAGATCTGGCACTTCTACCTCGGCGACCCGCTGGAACTGCTGCTCCTCGCCCCCGACGGCACCTCCCGCACGGCCGTGCTCGGTCCCGACATCCTCGGCGGCCAGCACCCGCAGCTCACCGTCCCCGCGCGCACCTGGATGGGCGCGCGGGTGACGTCCGGCGGCTCCTGGACCTTCTTCGGCTGCACCATGACCCCCGGCTTCACCTATGCGGGCTACGAACACGGCGACGCGGCCGTCCTGACGGCGCGCCACCCCGACCGGGCCGGCCTCATCGCGCGACTGTGCCGTCCATGACCTTGCTGGCAGGGCGGACCGCCCTGATCACGGGAGCGGGCGGCGGCCTCGGCCGGGGCATCGCGCTGCGCTTCGCCGAGGAGGGCGCGGCCGTGGCACTGCACTGCCGTACGGCGGTGGAGGCGGCGCGGGTTGTCGCCGCGGACATCGTGGCGGCGGGTGGCCGGGCCGTCGTCCTGCAGGCCGACCTGAGGGCCGAGGAGGAATGCCGGCGGCTCGTCCGGGAGGCCGCCGAGTGGGCCGAGGCAGGCGGTGGCGGGGGCCGGCTGACCAGCCTCGTCAACAACGCGGGCGTACAGCCCGTACGACCCCTGCCCGGCATGACGGCGGCCGACTGGCGGGAGGTCGTCGACACCAACCTGACCAGCGTCTTCGCCTGCACCCAGGCCGCCGCCGAGATCATGCGCGCACACGACGGCGGCACGATCACCCACATCGCCTCGGTGGAGGCGGCCACCCCCGCCGAGGGCCACGCCCACTACGCCGCCTCCAAGGCGGCGGTCGCCGCACACGCCCGCGCGGCGGCCCGCGAGTACGGCCCCCACGGCATCCGCGTCAACTCCGTCTCCCCCGGCCTCATCGAACGGGACGGCCTGGACCAGGCCTGGCCCGAGGGCGTACGGCGCTGGCGTGAGGCGGTCGCCGTCGGCCGGCTCGGCCGCCCCGAGGACGTCGGCGACGCCTGCGTCTTCCTCGCCTCCGCGCTCGCCTCCTGGATCACCGGGCACGATCTGGTGGTGGACGGAGGGGTGTCGGCACGACCGTCATGGTGAGCGGGACCGGCGTGGTGGACGCGTTGCCGTGGTGAGCGGGACCGGCGTGGTGGGCGCGTTGCTGGTGAGCGTGGTGAGCAGGACCGGCCCGCGGTCCGTACGTATCGGCGAGCATGGGGAGTCCGCGGCGGTACGTACGGAGTGGTGACGTGAACGATGGTCGGGACGGCGGGCGGCGGCTCCGGGCGCTGGTGCTGCTGGGCACCACGGTCCTCCTGCTCCTCCTCGGGAGCGCGGGACAGGCGTCCGCGCACGCCGCCCTGCGCGGCGCCGACCCCGCCGACGGGGCCGTCCTCAAGACCGCTCCCCGCAGCATCACCCTGACCTTCACCGAGTCCGTCGGCCTGATCGACGACACCTTCCGCGTCTTCGACCCCGGCAACGGGCGCGTCGAGACCGGCGAGGCCCAGCACGTCGACGGCCGGTCCGACACCGCCCGCGTCACCCTCCCCGCGAAACTCGGCACCGGCACCTTCACGGTGGCCTGGCGGGTCGTGTCGGCGGACAGCCACCCCATCGCGGGCGCCTTCACCTTCTCCGTCGGCGCGCCCTCCGCGACCCTGGCCACCGTCCCCAGCGGCCCCGTCGAGGACCCGGCCGTCGCCGGCCTGCACAAACTCGGCCGCTATCTCGCGTACGGCGCCGCCGCCCTGCTCATCGGCACGGCCGCCTTCGTCGCCCTGTGCCGCCCCCCGGACGTCCGGCCCCTGCGGGGGCTCCTGATGGCCGGCTGGTGGACGTTCACCGCGTCGACGGTTCTGCTGCTCCTGCTGCGCGCCCCCTACGAGACCGGCGCCGGGCCCGCCCAGGCCCTCGACCCCTCCGGGCTCGCCCGGACCCTCGCCGGCCGGCCCGGCATCGCCCTGGCCGCCCGGCTGCTCCTGCTGGCCGCTGCCGCCGCCCTCCTGCTCCGGCAGCGCGGCCGGGTCCGGCCCACCCGGGCGACCGCCGTCACCGGCACCGCCCTGGCCGTGGGCCTGGCCCTGACCTGGGCCGCAGCCGAACACGCGTCGGCCGGCATCCAGGTCCCCGCCGCGATGGCCTCGTCGGTGCTGCACCTGCTCGCCATGGCGGTGTGGCTCGGCGGCCTCACCGCCCTGCTCACCCTGCTGCGCCTCGGCACCCTCCCGGCCGCGGTGGCCGCCCGCTTCTCCCGGCTCGCCACCCTCTCGGTCACCGTCCTAGCGGTGACCGGCGTCTACCAGGCCTGGCGCGGCCTCGGCACCCTCGACGCCCTCACGGAGACGACGTACGGCCGGACCCTGCTGGCCAAGCTGGCGGCGGTGGGCCTGCTGCTCCTGGCGGGCGCGTGGTCGAGGCAGTGGACGGGGCGACTGGTGAGAACCGGGACCGACCACGCGCAAGTGACCGATGAGACCGATGAGACCGATGAGACCGATGTGACGGACGAGGAGGAGGCGGAGATGCCGGAGAACCAGCTGGTGGTGAAGGTGGCAGCGGCGGTCGGAGTCTCCGCGAAGGAGGGGGTGGCCGCGAAGGAGGGGATGGCCGCCCGGACACCCGAGGACGCCCCCTCACCGCCCGTCGAGAACCGGTCCGCGGACGGCCCGCCCCTCACCCCGGCCGAGCACGCGCACCGCCGCGCCCTGCGCCGGTCCGTCCTCGCGGAGGTCGTCGTCTCCGTCGTCGTCCTCGGTCTCACGACCGTACTGACAGGCACCCTGCCCGGCCGGGCACAGGCAGAAGCGGCCACGGCCGAGCAGTCGGTCGGGCTGCCCGTCGCCTCCGTGACCACCGTCCCCTTCGACATGAGCAGCGCCGGCGCACCGGGCGCCCGGGGCACCGTGCAGATCACCCTCGACCCGGGCCGGGTCGGCGAGAACTCGGTGCAGGCCGTGGTCTACGGCCCCGACGGCGGCTTCGCCACCGTGCCCGAACTCCGCCTGTCCTTCAGCCTCCCCGGCCAGGACATCGGCCCGCTCGACGCGAAGATCACCGACCGGTCCGGCTACTGGGCCGCCGAAGCCGTCAACCTGCCCCTCCCCGGCACCTGGGAGATGAGCGTGACCGTGCGCGCCTCGGAGATCGACCAGGTGACGGAGACGAAGACGGTCCGCATCACGCGCTGAGGTCAGCGGCGCTCAGGCCGGTCGGTGGGCGCCCGGGTCGATCGGCGCTGGGGCCGGCGGCGGGTGAGGTCGGTCGGCGCCCGGGTCTGCCGGCACCCTGGTCTGGCGGCGCCCGGGTCCTACGACACGGACGCCGACGTCACCCGAGCCGACGAGGCCGGCGCCACCGGCTACCTCCTGAGGGCCGAACGCCCCGAGGACCTCTTCACCGCCCTCCACGCCGCCGCCCAGGGCCGCCCGTCCCTCTCCGCCCCCGTCGCCGGCCGTGTTCCTCTCCCACCTGCGCAGCCCGCTCCACCCTCACCCCCGAGAACGCGACATCCTCGCCCAGCTCTCCCATGCTCAAGGACGTGGCCCGGAAGATCGCCGATGCGATCTGGGGAACTCCGGAGGCACCCGGAACTCCGGAGGCACCCGCTGTGGACAAAAACCAGGACGACGAGGGCGGACAACGACGAAGGGCCCCACCGCGAACGGTGGGGCCCTTCGACATCGTGCCCGGTGAGGCACTGGCGGAGGATACGAGATTCGAACTCGTGAGGGGTTGCCCCCAACACGCTTTCCAAGCGTGCGCCCTAGGCCACTAGGCGAATCCTCCGCGGCAAACAATACAAGACGTTGAGGAGTGCTCGCGAACTCGTTCCCCCTGGCCGCCATCGGGTACTGTGGGCGCAGCCCCTCACGCGGCGCTATCTGACTGAACTCCCCCAGGGCCGGAAGGCAGCAAGGGTAGGTCGGCTCTGGCGGGTGCGTGGGGGGCGCTTGCGTTCCCGGGGCGGACTCGAAGCGGGGCGGACTCGGGGCGGGGCCGGTTGTCGGTGGGCGCCTATAACCTCGTATGCGTGTCGTCTCTCGCGCTGTACCGCCGCTATCGCCCGGAGTCGTTCGCCGAGGTCATCGGGCAGGAGCATGTCACCGACCCGTTGCAGCAGGCGCTGCGGAACAACCGGGTCAATCACGCGTACCTGTTCAGCGGGCCGCGCGGATGTGGCAAGACGACCAGCGCGCGCATCCTGGCCCGCTGCCTGAACTGCGAGAAGGGTCCGACGCCCACGCCGTGCGGTGAGTGCCGGTCGTGTCAGGACCTGGCGCGCACCGGGCCGGGTTCCATCGACGTCATCGAGATCGACGCCGCTTCGCACGGCGGTGTGGACGACGCCCGTGACCTGCGGGAAAAGGCCTTCTTCGGGCCCGCGGGCAGCCGTTACAAGATCTACATCATCGACGAGGCCCACATGGTCACGTCGGCCGGTTTCAACGCGCTGCTCAAGGTCGTCGAAGAGCCGCCGGAGCATCTCAAGTTCATCTTCGCCACCACCGAGCCCGAGAAGGTCATCGGCACCATCCGGTCCCGGACCCACCACTACCCCTTCCGGCTCGTGCCGCCGGGGACGCTGCGGGAGTACCTGGGCGAGGTGTGCCAGAAGGAGGACATCCCGGTCGAGGAGGGGGTACTGCCGCTCGTCGTGCGCTCCGGCGCCGGCTCCGTGCGTGACTCCATGTCCGTCATGGACCAGCTCCTCGCGGGCGCGGGCGAGGCCGGTGTGACATACGCCATGGCGACCTCCCTCCTCGGGTACACGGACGGCTCGCTGCTCGACTCCGTCGTCGAGTCGTTCGCCACCGGTGACGGCGCCGCCGCCTTCGAGGTCGTGGACCGGATCATCGAGGGGGGCAACGACCCGCGGCGGTTCGTCGCCGACCTGCTGGAGCGGCTGCGGGACCTCGTCATCCTCGCCGCCGTCCCGGACGCCGCGGAGAAGGGGCTCATCGACGCCCCCTCCGACGTCATCGAGCGGATGCAGGCCCAGGCGGGCGTCTTCGGCGCCGCCGAGCTGAGCCGCGCCGCCGACCTCGTCAACCAGGGCCTCACCGAGATGCGCGGCGCCCACTCGCCCCGCCTCCAGCTCGAGCTGATCTGCGCCCGCGTCCTGCTCCCGGCGGCCTACGGCGACGAGCGCTCCGTCATGGCCCGCCTCGACCGGATCGAGCGCGGCGTGAACTTCTCGGCGGGCGCGGCCCCCGCCGGAATGCCCGCCGTCGGATACGTCCCCGGACCGGAGGCTCACGCGCCGGCCGTCCAGGCCCCTGCCGGTGCCCCCGTTCCGCCGGGCAGCGGCGCGGCGGCCGCCCGCGCGGCGGTACGCGGTCCTGCGGCGGCCCTTCAGCAGCCCCAGGTTCCGTCCCACCCGGCGCCCCAGCAGGCAGCCCCGGTCCAGCCGCCGGCCGCCGCTCCTGCCTCACCGGCCCCTCCGGCCCCGGCCGAAGCGAGCCCGCCCGCCGCCCCCGCTCCCGGTGCCTGGCCCACCCCCACCGTCGCCGGCAGCGGACGCAGGCCCGGCGGGTGGCCCACGCCCACGCCCGCGGGCGGCGGCGGACGCCCCCCGGCGACCCCCGACACGGCCGCCGCCGCACCCGCCCCGGCGCCGGCCGCACCCGCGGCCGCTCCGGCGGCCGGGGCCTACGCTCCCCCCGCCGGTGGCCTCGACCCCCGCACGCTCTGGCCCAACATCCTGGAGGCGGTCAAGAACCGCCGCCGCTTCACCTGGATCCTGCTCAGCCAGAACGCCCAGGTGGCGGGCTTCGACGGCACCACCCTCCAGATCGCCTTCGTCAACTCGGGCGCCCGCGACAACTTCGTCAGCAGCGGCAGCGAGGACGTGCTGCGGCAGGCGCTGGCCGAGCTGTTCAACGTCCAGTGGAAGATCGACGCGCTCGTCGACCCGTCCGGCGGCGGCTCCGCCCCCCCGCCGTCCGGCGGCTTCGGCGGTCCTCCCGCGTCGCCCGGCCCCGGCGGGGCGAACAGCGGGGGTGGCGGCTACGGCGGCGGTTACGGGGGTGGCGCCCCTGGCGCCGGTCCGGGCGGCGGCGGCATGACGGCCCCCCAGTCCTCCGCGCATTCCTCCGCTTCCTCTTCCTCCGCACACTCCTCCACATCCTCCGGCCCGCCGCAGGCCCGGTCCGCCCAGGCGTCGGCCTCCGCCCACGCCTCGTCGAGACCCCAGTCCCCGGCCCGTGAGCACGTCTCGGTCGAGGACGACATCCCCGAGGACGACGACCCCGACCTCAACGAGTCGGCCCTCTCCGGCCACGAACTGATCGTGCGCGAGCTGGGGGCGACCGTGGTCGAGGAGTTCACCAACGAGTAGCGGGCGAGACCCGGCGCCCGAGCGTCTCCCGGGGACATCGCCCCAGCTCGGGGCCCTGCTTCGGCGGAACCTACGAACACCCGCCCCGCCATCCTTCGGAAGCCCGCACAAAGCACCCGCGGCCAGGCCCGTTAGGCTGGCCCCGTGAACGTCCTCGTCATCGGCAGCGGCGCCCGCGAACACGCCCTGTGCCGCTCACTGTCCCTCGACCCCGCGGTCACCGCCCTGCACTGCGCCCCCGGCAACGCGGGCATCGGCGAGGTCGCCGAGCTGCACCCGGTCGACGCCCTGGACGGCAAGGCCGTAGCCGCCCTGGCCACCGAACTGGGCGCGCAGCTCGTGATCGTCGGGCCGGAGGCGCCGCTGGTCGCCGGCGTCGCCGACGCGGTGCGCGAGGCGGGCATCCCGGTGTTCGGCCCGTCGAAGGAGGCCGCGCAGCTGGAGGGCTCGAAGGCGTTCGCGAAGGACGTGATGGCCGCTGCCGGCGTGCCGACCGCCCGTTCCTACGTCTGCACCACCCCCGCCGAGGCCGCCACGGCCCTCGACGCCTTCGGAGCGCCGTACGTCGTCAAGGACGACGGTCTGGCCGCAGGCAAGGGCGTCGTCGTGACCGGCGACCTGGAGGCCGCGAAGGCCCACGCCGCCGCCTGCGGGCGCGTGGTCATCGAGGAGTTCCTCGACGGTCCCGAGGTCTCCCTCTTCGCCGTCACCGACGGCGAGACGGTCGTCCCGCTGCGGCCCGCCCAGGACTTCAAGCGCGCCCTCGACGGCGACGAGGGTCCGAACACGGGCGGCATGGGCGCGTACTCCCCGCTGCCCTGGGCCGACCCCAAGCTGGTCGACGAGGTCATGGAGACGGTCCTGCAGCCGACCGTCGACGAGATGCACCGCCGCGGCATCCCGTTCTCGGGCCTGCTCTACGCGGGGCTCGCGATCACCGGCCGGGGCGTGCGGGTCATCGAGTTCAACGCCCGCTTCGGCGACCCCGAGACGCAGGTCGTCCTGGCCCGCCTCAAGACCCCGCTCGCCGGTCTCCTGATGGCCGCCGCGACCGGCAACCTCGCCGACCTGCCGCCCCTGCGCTGGAGCGACGAGGCGGCCGTCACCGTGGTCGTGGCCTCGCACAACTACCCCGGCACCCCGCGCACCGGTGACCCGATCACCGGCCTCGACGAGGTGGCCGCCGAGGACGCCCCGCACGCGTACGTCCTGCACGCCGGAACCCGGCGCGACGGCGACGCGGTGGTCAGCGCGGGCGGCCGGGTCCTGTCCGTCACGGCGACCGGCGTGAACCTCACGCAGGCACGGGAACGGGCGTACGAGGCGGTCGCGCGCATCGGCCTGAACGGCTCCCAGCACCGTACGGACATCGCCGCGAAGGCGGCGGCAGAGGCGTAGACCTCAGGGCGCACACAGCCCTCAGCAGGCACTTTCAGGCCCCGGGTTCGGGATGGGAACGTCCATCGAACTCGGGGCCTCTTCCTTGCCCAGAGTCATTCACCTTTCCCCAAAGCCATTCCATCGAGTGAGCGCTCTTCCAACCGGCTGACGGAGGACGACGTGCCAACTAGGGTGCGGCGCAAGCGTTCCGGCACTTGGCCCACCGGCATTGCGATGTCAGTGGCGGGTGCCAAAGTGGGGGAGTGAGCAAGACCAGGAGAGCCAGGACGGCCAGCACTGAGGGGAGGGGGTGAGGTCCGGCGTGACCGGTATCGGAGTGGAGGCACGCGCCCAGGGCGCGCGGGCCAGGGCGCTGGCGGTGCTGCGGATCCGCGGACGGGCGCTGGCGGTCGCGATGCTGCCCGCGGCGGCGGCGGTGATCCTGCTCGCGGGCGGATCCAGCGGCCACTTCACGGGCCACGGCTGGGACCTCGCCCGCTGGGTGACGTCCGTGTTCGCGGTGCTGGTGCTGCTCGCCGCCGGGGTGATCGCCCTGGTCGTCGTGCGGGCCCGGCCCGCCGTCACTCCCACGGTCGCGATCGCCGAGAGCGCGGCCCCCGATCTGTACCGCCTGGTGCGCGACCTCGCCGACCGCCTCGACGTCCCCGCCCCCTCCGCGATAGCGCTCACCCCGGACTGCGACAGCTGGCTGGAGGACCGCACCCACCCGGCCCACGGCC
>NZ_JARGEF010000291.1:0-9266 GCF_033794725.1 Streptomyces sp. ID05-39B
GCCCCCACCCCGAGCCCTCTCACCACTCTCGACCCGCTGCTCATACCGCGCCCCCTCTTCCCTCGTGGCCCGAAGGTGCCCTGTTGGACGGCCGGCGCACGGGAAGGGTTGTACGCGAGAAGGAACCCGGCGTGACGGACCCCACCCTCCGCGTCGTTCGAA
This sequence comes from Streptomyces sp. ID05-39B, assembly GCF_033794725.1. Classification (NCBI taxonomy): domain Bacteria; kingdom Bacillati; phylum Actinomycetota; class Actinomycetes; order Kitasatosporales; family Streptomycetaceae; genus Streptomyces; species Streptomyces sp. ID05-39B. Next base: position 163 of record NZ_JARGEF010000291.1, read on the forward strand.
CTCCGTTAACAATGGACTGTGATCTCTCCGGTCCCCCCGATCCCGCGGAGCGCCCACCGGCACAAGCCGGAGGCGACTCCCTACGTCGATCTCACCCGTACCGAGTGGAGCGCGCTGCGCGACAAGACGCCGCAGCCGCTCACGGCCGACGAGGTCGAACAGCTGCGCGGCCTCGGTGACGTCATCGACCTCGACGAGGTCCGTGACATCTATCTGCCGCTGTCCCGGCTGCTGAACCTCTACGTGGGCGCCACCGACGGTCTGCGCTCGGCCCTGAACACCTTCCTCGGCGAACAGGGCTCCCAGTCCGGCACCCCGTTCGTCATAGGAGTGGCCGGCTCGGTGGCGGTGGGCAAGTCCACGGTCGCCCGCCTCCTCCAGGCCCTGCTGTCCCGCTGGCCGGAACACCCGCGCGTCGAGCTGGTCACCACCGACGGCTTCCTGCTCCCCACCAAGGAGCTGGAGTCCCGCGGCCTGCTGTCGCGGAAGGGTTTCCCCGAGTCCTACGACCGCCGCGCCCTCACTCGCTTCGTCGCCGACATCAAGGCCGGAAAGGACGAGGTCACCGCCCCCGTCTACTCCCACCTGATCTACGACATCGTCCCGGACCGGCGCCTCACGGTCCGCCGCCCCGACATCCTCATCGTCGAGGGCCTGAACGTCCTGCAGCCCGCGCTCCCCGGCAAGGACGGCCGCACCCGTGTCGGCCTGGCCGACTACTTCGACTTCAGCGTGTACGTCGACGCCCGCGTCGAGGACATCGAGCGCTGGTACCTCAACCGCTTCCGCAAACTGCGCGCGACCGCCTTCCAGGACCCGCATTCGTACTTCCGCAAGTACACCCAGGTCTCCGAGGACGAGGCACTCGAGTACGCCCGCACGATGTGGCGCACCATCAACAAGCCCAACCTGGTGGAGAACATCGCCCCCACCCGCGGCCGGGCCGCCCTCGTCGTCCGCAAGGGCCCCGATCACACGGTGCAGCGGCTGAGCCTGCGCAAGCTCTGATCCGAACTCCGGCCCGACCACACAAGCTCCGCGATCCAGGCCTCCCGCCCAACCGCACAGTCTTCGCGATCCAGGCCTCCCGCCCAACCGCACAAGCCGCGATCCAGGCCTGTTAGAAAGGGCGCCATGCTGCACCTGCGCCTGATCACTCCGCCCGACAGCACGGCCGCCGCGATCCACCTGATCGAGAACACCGTCGGCACCACCCACCTCGCGGTGTTTCCGGGCGCCGCCCGCGACCCCGGGGGCGATGTCGTGACCTGCGACGTGGCCCGCGAGGCTGGGGACCAACTTCTCAGCGGCCTCCAGAAGTTGGGCCTGGACAAGACCGGCTCGATCGCCGTGGAGAACATCGACCTGTCCCTGTCCGCTCGGGCCGACAAGGCCGAGTCGGACGCTCCGGGCGAGGCCGCCGACGCGGTCCTGTGGGAGCACCTGGTGGACGAGACCCACGAGGAGTCGACGCTATCGGTCACCTACCTCACCTTCATCACCCTGGCGACGATGATCGCGGCCTGCGGTGTGGTGCTCGACAACGCGATCCTGATCGTGGGCGCGATGGCGGTCGGCCCGGAGTTCGGCCCCCTGGCCGGCATCTGCACGGCCGCCGTGCAGCGGACCCCACGCCTGGCCTTGCGTTCCCTGATCGCCCTGTTGGTGGGCTTCGCCGTCGCCATGGCGGTGACCGTGGGCTTCAGCTTCTTCATGGACGCGGTGGGCCTGTTCACCAAGGACCAGCTGGAGGCCGACCGTCCGAACACGGGCTTCATCTACGCCCCGGACTGGTTCTCCTTCGTCGTGGCGATCCTCGCCGGAGCCGCCGGCACCCTCTCGCTCACCTCGGCGAAGTCGGGCGCCCTGGTCGGCGTCGCCATCTCGGTCACCACGGTCCCGGCCGCCGCCAACGCGGCCGTGGCCCTGATCTACGGCGACACCAACCAGACCCTGCGGTCCTCACAACAGCTCCTGCTGAACCTGCTGGCCATCATCCTGGCGGGAACCCTGACCCTGCTGATCCAGAAGTGGCTCTGGACCCGGCAACGGAAAGTCACCGGGTAACAGAACCGCGCACCGACCCGCGCTTACCGGAGTTAACCGAGCGCCGACTTCACCACATCGGCCAGCCGCCCCGCGACGGACCTGGCCTGGTCGATGTCCGCCGCTTCCACCATGACCCGCACCAGCGGCTCGGTCCCGGAGGGCCGCAGCAGAACCCGCCCGGTGGCCCCCAGCTCACGCTCCGCCTCGCCGACCGCGGCCGCGAGGTCGGCCGAGCTGGCGACCCGGGACCGGTCCACGTCGGGGACGTTGATCAGCACCTGCGGCAGCCGCTCCATGACGGACGCCAGCTCCCGAAGCGTCCGTCCGCTCTGCGCGACCCGCGCCGCCAGCATGAGTCCGGTCAGCGTGCCGTCGCCGGTGGTCGCGTGATCGAGGATGATCACATGGCCGGACTGCTCACCGCCGAGGGCGTACCCGTGCTGCTTCATCTCCTCCAGCACGTACCGGTCGCCCACGGCGGCCTGTACGAGGGAGATGCCCTGGCCTTCCATCGCCAGCTTGAAGCCGAGGTTGGACATGACGGTCGCGACGACGGTGTCCGAGCGCAGCGCGCCCCGCTCCTTCATCGCGAGCGCGAGCACGGCGAGGATCTGGTCCCCGTCGACCTCTTCGCCGGTGTGGTCCACGGCGAGGCAGCGGTCGGCGTCACCGTCGTGGGCGATGCCGAGGGCGGCCCCGTGCTCGACGACGGCGGCCTTCAGCTTGCCGAGGTGGGTGGAGCCGCAGCCGTCGTTGATGTTGAGCCCGTCGGGCTCGGCGCCGATCGTGACGATCTCGGCTCCGGCCCGGGTGAAGGCTTCCGGCGAGACACGGGCGGCGGCACCGTGGGCCTCGTCGAGGACGATCTTCATCCCGTCGAGCCGGTTCGGGAGGACTGCGATCAGATGGGCGACGTAGCGGTCGAAGCCCTCACTGTACGAGCGCACCCGGCCGACGCCGGAGCCGGTCGGGCGGTCCCAGGGAGCGCCGGTGCGGTGCTCGTCGTAGATCGCCTCGATCCTGCCCTCCAGCTCGTCGGCGAGCTTGTGGCCGCCGCGGGCGAAGAACTTGATGCCGTTGTCCGGCATGGCGTTGTGGCTGGCGGAGAGCATCACGCCGAGGTCGGCACCGAGCGAGCCGGTCAGGTAGGCGACCGCCGGCGTCGGCAGCACGCCGACCCGCAGGACGTCGACGCCCGCGCTGGCCAGGCCGGCCACGACGGCCGCTTCGAGGAACTCCCCGGACGCACGCGGGTCCCGTCCGACGACCGCCACCGGGCGGTGGCCCTCGAACGTGCCCGCCTCGGCCAGCACATGCGCCGCCGCGACGGAGAGGCCGAGCGCCATCTCGGCCGTGAGATCCACGTTGGCGACACCGCGCACGCCGTCCGTGCCGAAGAGTCGTCCCACTTGTCCTCCTGAGGAAGCGTCAGTTTCGAAGGCCGTGCGGCGCGTCGGTGGATCAGCGGCTCTCGCGTTCAGGCATTCGATGCCCCGAACATCCGATCACACAAGCCTTTGAGCACCTTGTGCCGTTATACGCCCACGGTTGCGAGAAAACGAACGCCCCGGCGGCACTGTGGCGTGCCGCCGGGGCGTTCGGAGTACGTAGGAGCGGGCCGATCGGCCCGCAGCCCGTACGAGCAGGCAGCGAAGCTTAACGCTTGCTGTACTGCGGGGCCTTGCGGGCCTTCTTGAGACCGGCCTTCTTGCGCTCGACCGCACGGTCGTCACGCGTGAGGAAGCCGGCCTTCTTGAGGGCGCCGCGGTTGTTGTCGACGTCGGCCTCGTTCAGCGCGCGGGCGACACCGAGACGGAGCGCACCGGCCTGACCGGAGACGCCGCCGCCGGAGATGCGGGCGATGACGTCGTAGCGACCCTCGAGCTCGAGGACCTTGAACGGCTCGTTGACTTCCTGCTGGTGCACCTTGTTCGGGAAGTAGTCCTCGAGGGTGCGACCGTTGATCTTCCACTTGCCGGTGCCCGGAACGATCCGGACGCGGGCGATGGCGTTCTTACGACGGCCCAGGCCGGCGGCCGGCTGCGGCTCGCCGAAGCGGGAGGCCAGCGACTCCGAGGTGTACTCGCCCTCGACGGGCACCTCGGACTCGGTGGTGTAGCTGTCGATGTCAAGCTCTTCGAGCGGCTGCTCGGCAGTGGTCTCGGCCACGGTTCTCCTCAGATTCTCTTAGCTTGGGGTGGTGTGGCCGGACTTACTGCGCGACCTGGGTGATCTCGTACGGCTGCGGCTGCTGCGCGCCGTGCGGGTGCTGGTCACCCCTGTAGACCTTCAGCTTCGAGAGCATCTGACGGCCCAGCGTGTTCTTCGGGAGCATGCCCTTGACGGCCTTCTCGATGGCCTTCTCGGGGTTCTTGTCCAGCAGCTCGTCGTAACGGACGGAGCGCAGACCACCCGGGTAGCCGGAGTGGCGGTAGGCCATCTTCTGGGTCCGCTTGTTGCCGGACAGGTGCACCTTGTCGGCGTTGATGATGATGACGAAGTCACCGGTGTCGACGTGAGGGGCGTAGATCGGCTTGTGCTTGCCGCGCAGGATGGAGGCGGTGGTGCTGGCGAGACGACCCAGGACGATGTCCTGAGCGTCGATGACGTGCCACTGGCGCGTCACATCGCCGGGCTTGGGGCTGTACGTACGCACGGTTCGTAGCCTTCGCTTCGAGTGAGTGGTCCTGACAAGGTCACCGAAGACGATCACGACAGCCCTGACCGCACCGCGGGACGCATACCGCGTGCAGGTCGCTGGTCATCGGCCCGGTGGACCGGTGTAAGGGCCCGTCCCGTGAGAATGAGCAAGCCAATACACAACGAAGATGCAGGATACCTGCGGTGGCTGGGCCGGGTCAAAACGAGCCCTTTGGCCGCCGGGCATCACTGCTTCTTCTCACCCAGTGTAAATGTGATCGCCGCCGGGAACAGCCGCCCGCGCACTCCCACCCGTCGGCCGGGACGGTCCCGTCCTCGCCCTCCGGTCCGGCCGGTGCACGGCCACCGTGGCCGTCAGCAGGCACAACGTCACCGCGTCCTTGAAGGCCCGGCGCTGCACCTGTTCCAGATAAGGCCAGGTCAGACCGGGTAGCTGGGGCACCATCGCCAGCCAGAACCACGGCCCCCGCGCCACCGAACGCTCGTACGGCAGCCCGGCGAGCAGCAACGGCACCACGACCACCAGATAGTGGTCGTACGACGGCCGTGAGACCAGGAACACCGAAAGCATCAGCCCCGCAGCGGTCTCGGAGAGCCTCAGGGGCCCGGGATCCGCACAGCCCCAGCGCCGGTACGCCGCGACCAGTCCGGCCGCGCAGGCCGCCAGCGCGAGGGACCGGGCCGCAAGCTGCGGCACCCCCAGCCGCGGCAGCACGGCCCCCGGGGACGCCTCGTAGAGCCGCACGAAGGCGTCCTGGCCGTGCAGCAGGAACGGCAGGGTCCGGGTGAAGAAGCCGGCCGGATCGGGCAGCAGCAGGGCACACGCCCCCGAGGCCAGCACCGGGACCGCGGTCAGTACGGCGAGCGCCTTCCAGCGGCCCGCGAAGAGGAACAGCAGCGCCAGTGGGGCCAGCAGCGGCTTCAGCGCCAGGGCGGCGCCGAGCACCGCGCCCGCCGCCGTCCAGCGGCCCCGGCTGATCAGCAGCAGCCCCAGTGGCAGGGCCAGGACCGCTGTCACCGTCCAGTTGCCGAGCCGCACCAGATGCCCGAAGGGCGCGAAGCCCGCGGCGAGCGCGGTCAGCCCGAGCGCCGCGAGCCGGCTGTCCAGCGGCACCCGGTGCAGCCGCAGCGCGCACACCCAGCCGCCCACCAGACAGGCCATGACCGCCGACGGCACCAGCACCCGCAGCAGATCCGGCGGCAACAGGGCCTGCGGTACGGCGGCGAGCACCGCGCCCGGCAGATACAGGAAGTGCGGATCGTCGTACGGGGAGCGCCCCTCCAGCCAGGCGCGCGCCGCCCGGACGACGATCGCGTTGTCCATGCCGCCGTCCGGGGTGGCCCGCGCCACATGCCCGGTCAGCACGCCCAGCACCGCGGCCAGGCCCAGCCACGGCGGCCAGGGAGAACGCCGTACCAACCACCCTGAGATGTCGCCTTTGCCCGTACTCATTCCCTGAACGCTAGGGGCAGCGGAGCTCGTTGAGGCGGAACAGCACGCCTCCGGCCCCGTCTAAGATGCGGCCCATGAGCTATGGGCAGGGGGGACCTCAGTCCCAGTGGGATCCCTGGAAACGGAACTCCGAGCAGCCGTGGACCAGCGGTGCCACGGACCCGACGCCGGACTGGGCCGCGCTCGCCGAGGCGTCGGAATCGCGCAACAAGCGCCGCCGGCTGCTGCTGATAGGCGGGGGCGTGCTCGCGACACTCGGCGTCGGCACCGCCGTCGCCATGGCCGTGGTGTCGGCGAACGGCAGTGACGAGGCGTCGGGCCGGCCGTCCTCCTCGCTGCCCGCCACCGCCGACCTGCCGAGCGCGTCCGCGACCCCGTCCTTCGCCCCGACCAGTGCCCCGCCGCCGCTGGACCCGAAGGAGTTCGTCTCCAGCAAGGCCAAGGACAGCGCGCCCAACGGCCCGGACATCATGTTCCCGGGCAGGCAGCTGACGATGGGCTCGGCCGTCTACAAGAAGGCCGCGAAGGCCGACACCACCAACTGCGTCACCGCCGTACAGGGCACCCTGCCCAAGGTGCTGACCGACAACGGCTGCACCCGTCTGATGCGCGTGACCTACGTCAAGGACGGCGTCGCCGTGACGGTCGGCGTGGCCGTGTTCAACACCGAGGCCCAAGCCCTCAAGGCCAAGGGTCAGGCCGACAAGAGCAGCATCGTCAAGGCGCTGACCGGCACCGACGCCAAGTCCTTCTGCGCCGGCGCCATCTGCCGCTCGACGACCAACTCCTACGGCCGTTACGCCTACTTCACGATCACCGGCTTCACCGCCGGCAAGGACGTGACGACGAAGGACACCCAGGTCTTCGCCGCCGGGGACGGCCTCGCGGAGTTCACGTTCCAGCAGATCCGCCGCCGCGGCGAGACCCAGGCATCGGCGGCGGCGAACCAGTGACGGTCGGTCCTGACTCCCCGGGGACGGGTCAGCAGCACCCGGCCCCGGGCAGCGTCCGCCTGTTCCGCGCCTCCTTGTTGCGCGCGGCCAGCAGTTCGTCGGCCGGATAGCCGACCTCCTCCAGCGTCAGCCCGTGCGGCCGTACGACATGCACCGCCGAGTCCCGTACGCCCGCGGCCAGCACCTTCGCCGGCCACTCCGGCCCCCGGTGCCCGTCCCCCACGAACAGCAGCGCCCCGATCAGCGAGCGCACCATGTTGTGGCAGAAGGCGTCGGCCCGCACGGTCGCCGTGACGATCCCGTCGTCACCGCGCACCAGGCTCAGCTCCTGGAGGGTGCGGATCGTGGTCGCCCCCTCGCGCCGCTTGCAGTAGGCCGCGAAGTCGTGCTCCCCGAGCAGCCGCCCGGCCGCCTCGTTCATGGCGTCGACGTCGAGCGGCCAGTCGTGCCAGAGGACGTGACCGCGCAGCAGCGGGTCCACCCCGCCCGGGTTGTCGGTGACCCGGTACGCGTACCGCCGCCAGACCGCCGAGAACCGTGCGTTGAAGCCGGTGGGGGCCTCCCGCAGCGCCCACACCCGTACGTCCCTGGAGAGCCGCCCGGCGAGCCGCTTGAGCAGCTTCGCGTGATGCTCCGCCCAGACCTCGCGCGGCAGATCGACATGCGCGACCTGCCCCCGCGCGTGCACACCGGCGTCCGTACGCCCGGCCACGGTCAGCTCGTACGTCTCCGTCGACCGGGTGACCGTACGCAGGGCGTCCTCGATCTCCCCCTGTACCGTCCGCCGCCCGCCGGCCTGCTTGGCCCACCCGGAGAACTCCGCCCCGTCGTAGGACAGGTCCAGCCGCACCCGTACGAAACCGGGCTGTACTTCGTCACTCACCCCTAGATCCTCTCGACAACGCGAGAGCGGGCCCGCCCCGAAGGGCGGACCCGCTCACACGCAAGGCAGAGCCTCAGGCGTCCTTCGACTCCTCGGACGCGTCCTCGGCCTTGGCCTCGGCAGCGTCCTCGACGACCTCGTCGGACTTGGCCTCGACGGCCTCGTCCTTCTTCAGGGCGTCTTCCTTGACCGCGCGCTTCGTCGCGGCCTCGGCCTCACCGGTGGCCTGCTGCGACACGGTCAGCGCCTCGACCAGCTCGATGACAGCCATGGGCGCGTTGTCGCCACGACGGTTACCGATCTTGGTGATACGGGTGTAGCCACCCGGGCGGTTCTCGTAGCGCGGACCGATCTCGGTGAAGAGCGTGTGCACGATGCTCTTGTCCGAGATGACCTGGAGCACCTGGCGACGGTTGTGAAGGTCACCCTTCTTGCCCTTGGTGACCAGACGCTCGGCGTACGGCCGCAGACGGCGGGCCTTCGCCTCGGTGGTGGTGATACGGCCGTGCTCGAACAGCTGCTTCGCGAGGTTCGCGAGAAGCAGCTTCTCGTGCGCGGCGCTGCCGCCCAGACGGGCACCCTTGGCGGGCTTCGGCATGGTCTTTCTCCTCAGTGTCTGCTCCGGCCGTACCAGGTACCGGAGTCAGTATCCGAGCGGGCGGTCGCCCGTCGGAGATCCGGGAGCAGCCACCCCCGTGGGGGCGCTCCCGGAAGGGAGACCGATCAGTACTGCTCGGTCTCCACAAAACCCGCGTCCACGTCGTCGTCGGCGCCGAAGGCGTCGGCAGCGGCCGTGGGGTCGAATCCGGGCGGGCTGTCCTTGAGCGCGAGGCCCATGCCGGCCAGCTTCGCCTTGACCTCGTCGATCGACTTCGCACCGAAGTTGCGGATGTCGAGCAGGTCCGCCTCGGAGCGGGCCACGAGTTCACCCACGGAGTGGATGCCCTCACGCTTGAGGCAGTTGTACGACCGGACGGTGAGCTCGAGCTCCTCGATCGGCAGCGCGAGGTCAGCGGCGAGGGCTGCGTCCGTGGGGGACGGGCCCATGTCGATGCCCTCGGCGTCGATGTTCAGCTCGCGGGCGAGACCGAACAGCTCGACCAGG
>NZ_JARGEF010000292.1:0-9128 GCF_033794725.1 Streptomyces sp. ID05-39B
CCCCCGCGCAGCGCCCCCGCGAAGATCGAACACCAGCACACAGAAAAAGTGCTTGCACGACCCCGGTAGAATGGCCCCCATGGCCATTCTCCTCGCGCATTAGACGGCGGGAACGTCCTCAGCCGCCCATCCCGCCCCCCATCCGCTCTGGAGTCTGTCCGTGATCTCCGCCTCCGGCATCGAGCTGCGCGCCGGTGCCCGCATCCTCATCGAGAACGCCTCCTTCCGTATCGCCAAGGGCGACCGCATCGGCCTGGTCGGGCGCAACGGCGCCGGCAAGACCACGCTGACCAAGATCCTCGCCGGTGAGGGCATCCCCGCCGGGGGCCAGGTCACCCGTTCCGGCGAGGTCGGCTACCTCCCGCAGGACCCCCGCACCGGAGACCTCGACGTTCTCGCCCGCGACCGGATCCTCTCCGCCCGCGGTCTCGACGTACTGATCCGCAAGATGCGGGAGAACGAGCAGCGCATCGCCAACGGCGCGGGCGCCACCCGCGAGAAGGCGCTCAGGCAGTACGAGCGCCAGGAGACGGAGTTCCTCACCAAGGGCGGGTACTCCGCCGAGGCCGAGGCCTCCACCATCGCCGCCGCGCTCAACCTGCCGGACCGGGTGCTCGGCCAGCCCCTGCACACACTCTCCGGCGGTCAGCGCCGCCGGGTCGAACTGGCCCGGATCCTGTTCTCCGACGCGGACACCCTTCTCCTCGACGAGCCGACGAACCACCTGGACGCCGACTCGATCGCCTGGCTGCGGGACTACCTGAAGACCTACCGCGGCGGCTTCATCGTCATCTCCCACGATGTCGAGCTGGTCGAGACGGTCGTCAACAAGGTGTTCTACCTGGACGCCAACCGCGCCCAGATCGACGTCTACAACATGGGCTGGAAGCTCTACCAGCAGCAGCGCGAGGCCGACGAGAAGCGCCGCAAGCGTGAGCGGCAGAACGCCGAGAAGAAGGCCGCCACGCTGCACTCGCAGGCAGACAAGATGCGCGCCAAGGCCACCAAGACCGTCGCCGCGCAGAACATGGCCCGCCGTGCCGACAAGCTGCTGGCCGGTCTGGACGCCGTACGGAAGGCGGACAAGGTCGCCAAGCTGCGCTTCCCCGAGCCGTCCCCGTGCGGCAAGACCCCGCTGATGGCGGAGGGTCTGTCGAAGTCGTACGGCTCCCTGGAGATCTTCACCGACGTCGACCTGGCCATCGACAAGGGCTCGCGCGTCGTCATCCTCGGCCTCAACGGCGCCGGAAAGACGACCCTTTTGAAGTTGCTCGGTGGCGTCGAGAAGCCCGACACCGGAAACATCATCGAGGGCCACGGCCTCAAGCTCGGCTACTACGCGCAGGAGCACGAGACCCTCGACCCGGAGCGCACGGTCCTGGAGAACATGCGCTCCGCCGCCCCCGACCTGGACCTGGTCGAGGTCCGCAAGACGCTCGGCTCGTTCCTGTTCTCCGGCGACGACGTCGACAAGCCGGCCGGTGTCCTCTCCGGCGGCGAGAAGACCCGCCTCGCGCTCGCGACCCTGGTGGTCTCCTCCGCGAACGTCCTCCTCCTCGACGAGCCGACGAACAACCTCGACCCGGCCAGCCGCGAGGAGATCCTCGGCGCGCTGCAGACCTACAAGGGTGCGGTCGTCCTCGTCACCCACGACGAGGGTGCCGTGCACGCGCTCCAGCCCGAGCGGATCATCCTGCTGCCCGACGGCGTCGAGGACCTGTGGGGCTCCGACTACGCGGACCTCGTCGCCCTGGCGTGACCCAGCCGGCCCGACCGCATGAGTGATCCACGGCGTATGGATCATTCGGCCTACCGGTGATCCATCATCTGTGTGAGATCTCCTCGTATCGAGGTGTGTCCTACATCGATTTCGCGGCCGACCCCTTTGTCGACAGGGGTCGGCCGTCGTGCGTCCCTGACCTGGCACTTCGCGGAAGAACCTGTTCGGCCGTACGAACGCCCGTCGCTGGAATCACTCATTCCGATTGTGGGGACGCGCTCCTGTCGTCAAAACCCTGTCGCACGGACCTTGCCGAATGGGTGGCCATCAGGGCCCGGAGGGGTGATCATGAGGGGACCAGAGCGCACTTCCCATGAGGAGGCACGGGTGGCCGAGACTCTGAAGAAGGGCAGCCGGGTAACCGGCGCCGCGCGCGACAAGCTCGCGGCAGACCTGAAGAAGAAGTACGACTCCGGTGCGAGCATCCGGGCATTGGCCGAGGAGACCGGCCGCTCGTATGGCTTTGTGCACCGGATGCTCAGCGAGTCGGGCGTCACGCTTCGTGGGCGTGGCGGCGCGACACGCGGCAAGAAGGCCGCCTCGTCCTGACCTCGGGCGGCCATCGGCTTCGATGGTGACCACCCGGTCGGTCTTGCGATCGGCCGGGTGGTTACTGTGCAGTCACTTAGCTGACCGCTAGCTGACCGCACTCATCGGAGGCGCCCCATGGCCACACCCGACCAGGAACTCGTTCCCCTGCTCGACAAGGACGGCGTACGTCTCACCGTCGACGACGCACTCGCCACGGTGACGCTGACCAATGCGGCCAAGCGCAACGCGCAGAGCCCTGCGATGTGGCGCACGCTGGCCGAAGCGGGCCGGCAACTGCCGGGCTCCGTCCGTGTGGTCGTGCTGCGCGGTGAGGGCAAGTCCTTCTCCGCCGGCCTCGACCGGCAGATGTTCCTGCCCGAGGGGATCGAGGGCGAGCCGTCCTTCGTCGATCTCGCGCGCAGTGGCGACGCCGAACTCGACGCCGCCATCGCCGAGTTCCAGGAGGGCTTCACCTGGTGGCGACGAGGCGACCTCGTGTCGATCGCCGCCGTCCAGGGCCACGCCATCGGCGCGGGCTTCCAGCTGGCCCTCGCCTGTGACCTGCGCGTCGTCGCCGACGACGTGCAGTTCGCCATGCGCGAGACCAGCCTCGGCCTGGTACCGGACCTCACCGGCACGCACCCCCTCGTCTCCCTCGTGGGCTACGGGCGTGCCGTCGAGATCTGCCTGACCGGCCGCTTCGTCCACGCCCAGGAGGCGGTCGCAACCGGCCTGGCCAACGTCGCCGTGCCCGTCGCCGAACTGGACACCACCGTCCAGGAGCTGGCCGCGGCGATCCTGGCCGCGCCACGCGACGCCGTCGTCGAGACCAAAACGCTGCTGCGCGGCGCCGGCGAGCGGACGTACGACGAGCAGCGTGCGGCGGAGCGCGCCTCCCAGGCCCGCCGCCTGCGGGACCTGGCCGGTCTCGGAGAGTGAACGCGGTGGCGGCGGCGGGTCCGCGGCGTCCGCCAGGTGCTCAGCCCACCGCCGTCACCAGCACGGCCACGGTCGGCTGATCCGTCAGCGCCTCCGACACCGCCGAGCGGACCTGCCGGGCCACCTCCAGCGCCCGGTGGCCCGCGCCCACCGCGATCTCCACGCGCGCGTGGAGCCGCGGCAGGGCGGCCGCCGCGTCCACCTGCCGCTCCTCCAGGCGTACCGCCCGCCCGAGCACATCCGTCAGCGCGGACACCCCGGGCACCGCGAGCGCGGCCTCGGCGGCCCGCGCCTCGTCGCCCTCCCGGGCCGCGCCGGCCGGCCGGCGCGGCCGCCCGGACCCCGGCTCCGGCCGCTCCTCCTGCTGTTCCTCCTGCTTCTCCTCCTGTTCCTGGTCGAGCAGCGCCGTCACCCGCAGGTCCACCTCGGCCACCACCAGCCCGAGCCGGTCCGCCGCCGCGACCGCCAGTGCCGTACGCAGCCGGGACGCGGTCGTGGGCAGCGGTGCGAAGGCCTCCGCCGCGAAGTCCGCCGTCACCCGCAAGGGCCCCGGCGGCAACGCGCTCGGCGGCGCCAAAACCACCGGTTCCTGCGTCCGTTCAGGGTCAGCCACCGCGATCCGCAGCACGCCCAGGCGCACGCCGGGCAGCTCCCGTGCCGCCCGGCGCAGCACCGCCTCCGCCGCCTCCTCCGAGATCCACGCACCGTCCCGCGGCTCACCCAGGGGGAGCAGCCGGCCCATTCCGAGCTGTTCGCGCACCACGCGCGTCCATCTGTCCGCCGTCATTCCTCCAGCCTGCCGCATCCCTGGAGCGAGGTCGGCCCACCGCGCTTACGGTGGCAGAAGGACGACGACCGAAAAGGACGTACGGCGATGACTGAGACGACGGAACAGAACAGGACGCAGCCCCCGGACGGTGGCACGGAGTCGGTGTCGACGCGGAAGGCGACCAGGCGCGGCGGCGGGGACCCGGCGTCCCGCGGACGCACCACCATCGCCGACGGGGTCGTGGAGAAGATCGCCGGACTGGCGGCCCGCGACGTGGTCGGCGTGCACGCGATGGGCAGCGGCATGAGCCGCACCTTCGGCGCGGTGCGCGACCGGGTGCCCGGCGGCACCAAGTCCGTCACCCGCGGCGTCAAGGCCGAGGTCGGTGAGGTGCAGACCGCACTCGACCTGGAGATCGTGGTCGACTACGGCGTGTCCATCACCGAGGTCTCCCGGGACGTGCGCGAGAACGTCATCGCGGCCGTCGAGCGGATGACCGGCCTGGAGGTGGTCGAGGTCAACATCGCGGTCAGCGACGTGAAACTGCCCGAGGACGAGGACGAAGAGCCGGAGTCCCGGCTCCAGTGACATGCCGGCCACCGGGCGACCGGGCCGCTGAGGGGAGTGCACCGTGAACATGGCCGTGGTGGGCATGATCGCCGGCATGGCGCTGGGCTTCGCCGGATACTTCGGCGGGTTCGGGGCCTTCCTGCTGGTGGCGGCGCTGGGCGCCGTCGGCTTCGTCGTCGGGCGGTTCATCGAGGGGGACCTGGAACTCGGCGACTTCTTCCGCACGCGCGACGACCGGCGCCGGTGACGTCGTGACGTCGGCGAGCGAGGGGACCGGCGCCCCCGGCACCCGCCCGTCCGCGGTACCGCCGGGGGAACGGGGCGCCACCCGGATCGCCGACCGGGTCGTGGCGAAGATCGCCGCGCAGGCCGCCCGCGAGGCGGTGGGACCATTGCCGCCCGATGCGGCCCGCCCACACGCCAACGTCGTGGTGCGCCCCCACTCGCGGCCCCCCTCGAGTGGGGGGACCCCCGTCGACGCCGCTCACATCCGCGTCCACCTCGAACTCGGCTACCCGACCGACATCGGTCCGCGCTGCCATGCGGTGCGTCGTCATGTCGCCGAGCGGGTAGGCGAGTTGGTGGGAATGGAGGTGCCGGAAGTCGCCGTCCAGGTCGAACGCCTGCATCTGACGGCGGAGCACGGCGTGGCACACGGGAGGACGCCATGAGCGAGCCCCTGGGCTCCGAGGGCACCACACGACGACTGCCGGTCCTGGACAAGGACAGGACGGCCGAGGACGACGTACCCGAACCCGTACCCGAGCCCGCGCCCGGCAGTGGACGCTTCTGGTCGGCCCGCCGGGTCCCGGCGGCCGTCGTCGCGCTGCTGCTCGCCGCCCTCGCGGGCGTCCTCCTGTACGACATCGCCGCGGTGCGCGCCGACCGGCCGCCCCTGCGGGTCCGCCGGGAGCTGGCACGGCAGCTCGCCGAACGGCCGCTGGACGACGTCTGGGTCCTCGTCGGCGCGGGCGTCGCCGCGGCCCTCGGCCTGTGGCTGATCCTCCTGGCCGTCACGCCGGGCCTGCGCGACGTCCTGCCGATGCGCCGGCCCCACCCCGACGTCCGTGCGGGGCTTCACCGGGGCGCCGCCCAACTGGTGCTGCGCGACCGGGCCATGGAGGTCGCCGGTGTGCAGTCCGTCCACGTCCGCGCCGGGCGGCGCCGCGCCGAGGTGCGCGCGGTCTCCCACTTCCGCGACCTGGACGACGTACGCGCCGACCTGGACGCGGTGCTCGGCGACGCCGTCCGCGGTCTGGGGCTGGTCCGGCCGCCCGCGCTGTCCGTGCGGGTGCGCCGGCCCGGACGGAAGGGATGACGACGATGCTCAGGACCGTCAACCGCGTGGCCCTGGGACTCGTGGGCCTCGTCCTGCTGGCCGTCGGCGGCGCCGTGCTCGCCGTGGGCCTGGGCGCGAACCCGCCCTCCTGGTGGCTCCACGACGGCAAGCACGACGTTCTGCTCAGCACCGCCGAGCGCACCCGGTGGCGGCACGAGGGCTGGTGGTGGCCGACCGTCATCGCCGTGCTGACGGTGCTGGTCCTGCTCGCCCTGTGGTGGCTGGTCGCGGTCCTGCGCCGCCGGCGGCTCGGCGAGGTCCTCGTCGACACCGGCGACGGCGCGGGCGCCCTGCTGCGCGGCCGTGCCCTGGAGGGCGTCCTGGCCGGCGACGCGGCCCGCCTGGACGGCGTGTCCCACAGCCACGTCCACCTCACGGGCCGCAGGGACGCCCCCGAGGCCCACGTACGGCTCCTGCTGGAGCCGCACGTGGACCCGGCCGCGGCCCTGGACCACCTGACGAACGAGGCGCTGGCGCACGCGCGCGATTCGGCGGCGCTGGAGTCGCTTCCCGCGGAGGTCCGCCTGAGGACGGCCAAGCACAAGGCGGAACGGGTGAGCTGACGGCCCGGGGGAGGGCCTCGGTCTCAGAACCCGTGCCGCATCCCGCCGTCCACCGGGACCATGATGCCGGTCAGGTAGGAGGCGGCCGGCGACAGCAGGAAGGCGGCCACCCGCCCGAACTCCTCCGGCGCCCCGTACCGGCGCAGCGGGATTCGCGACTCGTTCGCGGCGCGGGTCGCCTCCGGGTCGGCCGACAGTCCGTCCAGCTCGCGCACCCGGTCCGTGTCGATCCGCGCCGGCAGCACCCCCACCACGCGGATCCCGCGCGGCCCCAGCTCGTCGGAGAGCGACTTGGCGAACCCGGCCAGCCCAGGCCGCAGCCCGTTCGAGACGGTCAGTCCGGGGATCGGCTCGTGCACCGACCCCGACAGCACGAAGCCGATGACACCCCCGGCCTCCAGTTCGGCGGCTGCCGCCCGTGCCAGCCGTACCGCGCCGAGGAACACCGACTCGAACGCCGTCCGCCACTGTTCGTCCGTGATGTCCGCCGCGAAGCCGGGCGGCGGCCCGCCCACGCTCACCAGCACACCGTCGAAGCGGCCGAAGGCGTTGCGCGCGGCGGCGATCAGCCGCGCGGGCGCCTCGGGGTCGGCGTTGTCGACGGCCACCCCGACCGCGTCAGGCCCCAGCGCCTTCGCCGCCTCGGCGGCACGCTCCTCGTCCCGCCCGGTGACGACCACCTTCGCGCCGTCGGCCACCAGCTCGCGCGCGGCGGCGTTGCCGAGACCGCGGGTGGCCCCGGTGACGACGTACACCCGGTCCTTCAGTCCAAGATCCATGGTCCCTATCCTGCCTCCTCGCCCCCGTACAGCATGAGGGCGGTGTTGACGAGGCCGATGTGGCTGAACGCCTGCGGATAGTTCCCGAGGTGGCGGCCGGCCTTCGGGTCGTACTCCTCGGCCAGCAGCCCCACGTCGTTGGCCAGGGCCACCAGACGGTCGAACAGCTCCCGCGCCTCCTGGGTGCGGCCCGTCAGGTGCAGGGCGTCCGCCAGCCAGAACGAGCACGCCAGGAAGGTGCCCTCGTCGCCGGGCAGACCGTCGACGGCCCGCCCGGCGGTGCTGTAGCGGCGCAGCAGACCGCTGTGCCCGAGGTCCTCGCGGACCGCGTCGATGGTGCCGGTCACCCGCGGGTCGTCGGGCGGCAGGAAGCCGACGCGCGGGATGAGCAGCAGGGCGGCGTCCAGTTCGCGCGAGCCGTAGGACTGGGTGAAGGTGTTGCGCTCGGCGTCGTAGCCCTTCTCGCACACCTCGCGGTGCACCTCGTCGCGCAGCGCCCGCCACGCCGCCACGTCGCCGCCGAGGCGCGGGTACCGCTCGACGGTGCTGACCGCCCGGTCGGCGGCCACCCACACCATCACCTTGGAGTGCACGAACTGACGGCGGCCGCCGCGCACCTCCCACAGCCCCTCGTCGGGCTGCCGCCAGTTCTCGCACAGCCAGTTCATCAGCGCGCACTGCAGCGACCAGATGTGCGGCTTGGGTGACAGGCCGGAGGCGCGGGCCAGGGACAGCGAGTCCATCACCTGACCGTAGACGTCCAGTTGGAGCTGGTCGACGGCGCCGTTGCCGATGCGTACGGGGCGGGAGTGCGCGTAGCCGGGCAGCCACGGCAGTTCGCACTCGGGCAGCCGGCGCTCGCCGGCCAGCCCGTACATGATCTGGAGGTCCGCCGGGTCGCCCGCGACGGCGCGCAGCAGCCAGTCGCGCCAGGCCTCGGCCTCCTCCGCGTATCCGGCCGCCAGCAGGGCCCCGAGAGTGAGGGTGGAGTCGCGCAGCCAGCAGTAGCGGTAGTCCCAGTTGCGGACCCCGCCCAGCTCCTCGGGCAGGGACGTGGTGAGCGCGGCGGCGATGCCGCCCGTCGGTTCGTAGGTGAGGGCCTTGAGGGTGATGAGGGAGCGGACCACGGCGTCCCGGTGGGGTCCGTCGTAACGGCAGCGCGCCGACCAGGCCTGCCAGTCATCGACACTGGCCCGCAGCGCGTCGTACGGATCGATGAGCGGCGGGCGCGCGTGGTGCGAGGGGTGCCAGGTCAGCACGAACGCGACCGACTCGCCCGCGGCGACGGTGAACTCCGCGTGGGTGCCGAAGTCCTCGCCCCAGGTGCGCACCTCCGGCTCGCTGCGGAACCACACCGCGTCCGGCCCGGCGATCGCCACCCGGTGGCCGTCGACCCGGCGCATCCACGGGACGACCCAGCCGTAGTCGAAGCGCAGCCGCAGCGTGCTGCGGACGGTGACCCGCCCGCGCACCCCCTCGACGATGCGTACGACGTCGGGGGCGGCATGGCGCTGCGGCATCAGGTCGGTGACGCGGATCGCGCCCTCGTCCGTCTCCCACTCGGTGTCCAGCACGAGCGTGTCGGGGCGGTAGGCGCGGCGGGTGCAGTACTGCCCGTCGGCGTCCTTGGGCGCGATGCGCCAGTGGCCGTTCTGCTCGTCGCCCAGCAGGCGGGCGAAGCAGGCCCCGGAGTCGAAGCGGGGCAGGCACAGCCAGTCGACCGAGCCGTCCATGCCGACCAGGGCCGCGCTCTGTTCGTCGCCGATGACGGCGTAGTCCTCGATGCGGGGGTACACGGGGTGCGGGTTCCCGGCGGCACGGCTGGGCAATCCGGGCGGGGGCCGGGTGGGTGACACGG
>NZ_JARGEF010000293.1:0-1514 GCF_033794725.1 Streptomyces sp. ID05-39B
GGGTGGGACGCGGGTGCGGCTGTCGGTGGTCCGTCCGCGCCTGGAACGCACCCAGGGCGGCCGGTGGTGGCCGTTGCCGGGGGTCCCGCGTTCACGTTCTCCTATGCCGAGCACGGTGAACTGCTCGCCGCCGCCGGGGCCGACGTCGTGACCTTCGATCCCCTGCGGGAAGAGCAACTGCCTTTGAATACGGCTGGGTTGGTCGTCGGGGGCGGGTTTCCCGAGGTGTACGCCGCCGAGTTGTCCGCGAACGAGGGGCTGCGCAAGGAGATCGCCGCGCTCGCGGAGAACGGGGCCCCCGTCGCCGCCGAGTGCGCTGGCCTGCTGTATCTCTGCCGGGAGCTGGACGGGCGGCCCATGTGCGCGGTCCTCGACGCCACGGCCCGGATGACGGAGCGGCTCACCCTCGGGTACCGGGACGCCGTCGCCGTGAGCGACAGCGTGCTCGCCGGGGCGGGGACGCGGATGCGGGGGCACGAGTTCCATCGCACCGTGGTGGAGCCGGGCGCCGGGACGGCTCCCGCCTGGGGGGTCCTCGCACCCGAGAAGCGGGTCGAGGGCTTTGTGGAACGCGGTGTGCACGCGAGTTATCTGCACACGCACTGGGCGTCCGAGCCCGGTGTGGCCCGTCGGTTCGTGGAGAGGTGCCGGACGTCATGAGCAGCAGGCTGATCGGAGTCGGGGTCGGTCCCGGTGACCCGGAGCTGGTGACCGTCAAGGGCGTCAACGCCCTGCGCGCCGCCGACGTGGTCGTCGTACCCGTCATGGACACGGGCGAGCGGGGGCGGGCCGAGGCGACCGTGCTCCACTACGTGCCCGAGGAGAAGGTCGTCCGGGTGGTGTTCGCGTTGAACGAGCGGACCGACCGGGGCCGGCGGGAGGCCGCCTGGGACGCCGCCGGGAAGCGGGTGGCGCAGTTGCTCGCGCAGTACGACGCCGTCGCCTTCGCCACCATCGGCGATCCGAACGTGTACTCGACGTTCACGTATCTCGCCCAGACCATCGACGAGCTGGTACCGGGAACGGTCGTGGAGACCGTGCCGGGGATCACCGCCATGCAGGACCTCGCCGCCCGGTCGGGGGCCGTACTGACCGAGGGGACCGAGCCGTTGACGCTGGTTCCCGTGACGGCGGGGTCGGCCGTGCTGAAGGACGCGCTGGCCGGGCCGGGCACGGTCGTCGCCTACAAGTTCGGCCGGCAGGCCGCCGAGGTCGCCGAGGCGCTGCGGGAGACGGGGCGGCTCGAGGACGCGGTGTGGGGCTCTGCGCTCGGCCTGTCGGAGGAGTCCATCCGCCCCGCCGCGGAACTGGACGGGGAGCCCCTCCCCTACCTCTCGACGCTGATCGCCCCGGCCCGACGCGACGGGGTCCGGGGCGGCAAGCTGTGAGAGTGCCCGCGGCGCGAATGCCGGCGGCGCGAATGCCGGCGGCGCTTGGGCGGGCTGCCGGGGCGGGGCCGGGGCCGGACGCCTCGACCGAACGACGGTCGGCCGCCGCGGCCGGGCCACAGGCCG
>NZ_JARGEF010000293.1:1614-8993 GCF_033794725.1 Streptomyces sp. ID05-39B
TCGCCCCCACCGAACGACGGTCGGCCACCGCCACCGCTCCACAGACCATCGCCCCAGCCGAACCACCGCCGGCCACCGCGGCCGGGCCACAGACCGTCGCCCCCACCGAACGACGGTCGGCCACCGCCACCGCTCCACAGACCATCGCCCCAGCCGAACCACCGCCGGCCACCGCGGCCGGGCCACAGACCGTCGGCGACGGCTCGCCGGTCGGGTCCCGGCGGCGGTCGGCCGCGGGCTCGCTCGGCCCGGCGGGCCGGCGTTCGGTCCCGGGGTCGGCCGCCCGATCCGGGCGGCGGTCCGTCGCCGCCTCGCACGTCGGCACCCTCGCCCGGCCTGCCGCCGGTTCACTCCGCCAGACCCACCACCAGCCAGATGAAGGCCGCGCCCGCGATCGTGCACAGGACCGTGGAGCGGGCGGGGTGTTCGTGGTGGGCCTCCGGGAGGATCTCGGCGGCGGCCAGGTAGAGGAGTGCGCCGGCGAAGAAGCCGAGGTAGGCGCCGAGCAGGGGTTCGGGGATGTGGACGAACGCCGTGGACGCGGCGCCGACGACCGGTGCGGCGGCGTCCGCGAACAGCATGGCCAGCGCTCTGCGGCGGGCGTTCCCGTACAGGCTCGTGATCGTGTACGTGTTGAAGCCGTCCGCGAAGTCGTGGGCGATGACGGCCAGCGCGACGGCCGTGCCCATGCCGCCGCCGACCTGGAAGGCCGCGCCGATCGCGACCCCGTCCATGGCGCTGTGACCGACCATCGCCGCGGCGGCCGCGAGGCCCACCTCGGGGCTGCGGCCGTTGTGTTCGGCGGCGCCGTGAGGGGCCATAGGGGTCCCCCCGCTCGAGCGAAGTCGAGAGTGGGGGAGGTGGGCCAGCAGACGTTCCACCAGATGGGCCAACAGGAAGCCCGCCACGAACAGCAGCAGTGCGGCGGGAACGCCGAAGACCTCCGTGCCGGCCGCCTCCAGTGCCTCGGGCAGCAGGTCCAGGCCGACCACGCCCAGCATCAGGCCCCCGGCCAGGCCCAGCACCAGATGGCGGCGGTCGGTCACGCGTTGTGCCGTCCAGCCGCCGGCCAACGTCATCAGGAACGCGCCGAGCGCGACGATCACCGCCATGTGCCCTTCGTATCGGATCGGGGCCCGGCAACGCACCTTCGCCACCACCCGTTCACGACACCGCTTCCGACACCGCTTCCGACACCGCTTCCGACCGTGTTTCCCACCCCGTTTCGCACCCCGTTCCGCACCCCGTGATGAGAGGACCCGAACCCATGGCCGACGCCCCCACCGGCAAGGTGACCTTCGTCGGCGCCGGTCCCGGCGCCGCCGACCTGCTGACGTTCCGTGCCGCGCGTGCCATCGCCGAGGCCGATGTCGTGATCTGGGCCGCGAGCCTGGTCCAGGCGGAGGTCCTGGAGCACGCGCGCGAGGACGCGGAGATCCTCGACTCGGCGACCATGTCCCTGGAGGACGTCGTCGCCGTCTACGAACGCGCCCACCGCGAGGGCATCAAGGTCGCCAGGATCCACTCCGGCGACCCCGCCCTGTGGGGCGGTACGCAGGAGCAGATGGACCGCTGCGACGAGATCGGCATCGACACCGAGATCGTGCCCGGGGTCTCCTCCTTCTCCGCCGTCGCCGCGCTCGCCCGGCGCGAGCTGACGATCCCGGAGGTCGCGCAGTCCGTGATCCTCACCCGGCTGGGCGGCGGCAAGACGCCGATGCCGCCCGGCGAGGAGGTGCGGGAGTTCGCCAAGCACGGCACGACGATGGCCGTCTTCCTGTCGGCCGCGCGCAGCGGGCAGTTGGTGCGCGAGCTGCTGGAGGGCGGCTACCCGACCGCGACGCCCGTGGTCATCGCCTACCAGGCGACCTGGCCGGAGGAGCTGGTCGTGCGGTGCACGATCGGCACGCTGGAGGAGACGGTCAAGGAACACAAGCTGTGGAAGCACACGCTGTTCCTGGTCGGCCCGGCACTCGCCGCGCACGGCACCCGCTCGCACCTGTACCACCCCGGTCACTTCCATGGCTTCCGCAAGGCCGACCCCGAGGCCCGCAGGGCCCTGCGCGAGCGGGGTGCCAGTACGTGAGCCGTCCGGTCACCGTCGTCGGCACGGGCACCGGGGCGCCCGTTCCCGCGGAGGCGACGGCGGGCGCGGACCTCGTCGTCGGCGGGCGGCGGCATCTGGACGCCGTGGCACTGCCGGAGGGTGCCCGGCGGATCGTGCTGGGGCCGCTGGCGCCGGCGCTCGACGCGATCGAGAGTTACGTCGCCGACGGGCGGCGGGTGGTGGTGCTGGCGTCGGGCGACCCCGGGTTCTTCGGGGTCGTGCGGGCGCTCTCCGAGCGGTTCGGCGCGGACCTGCTCGACGTCGTGCCGGGGGTGTCCTCCGTCGCCGCCGCTTTCGCGCGGCTGGGGCTGACCTGGGAGGACGCCGTCGTCGTCAGCGCGCACGGGCGGCACCCGCGGACGGCCGTGCACGTGTGCCGGGCGTATCCGAAGGTGGCCGTGCTGACCGGGCCCGGCGCCGGTCCCGCCGAGCTGGGCGCCGCGTTGGCCCGGACGGTCCCCGGCCGGGTGCTCGTCGTCGCGTCCGCGCTGGGCGACCCGGCGCGCGAACGCGTGGAGCGGGTCACGCCCGCCGAGGCGGCGGCCCGCGACTGGGGGCCGGCGGTCAGTGTCGTGCTGTGCCTGGACGAGGCGCGGGCCCAGGGTCCGGTGCGCACGCTCGCGGGGCCGGTGCGCCGGCCCGCCGGCTGGGCGCTGGACGAGGCCGAGTTCGCCCACCGCGACTCGATGATCACCAAGTCCGAGGTGCGGGCGCTGGCCCTGGCCCGGCTCGGGCCGCGCCCGGGCGACCTGGTCTGGGACGTGGGTTCCGGCTCGGGTTCGGTGGCCGTGGAGTGCGCGCGGCTGGGCGCCGCCGTCAGCGCGGTGGAGAAGACCGCGGACGGTGCCGTCCGGATCCGCGCCAACGCCGCCGCGCACGGGGTCGACGTCCATGTGGTGCACGGCAGCGCGCCGGACGCGCTCGGTGAACTCGACGATCCGGACGCGGTGTTCGTGGGCGGCGGCGGGCGGGAGCTGCCCGCCATCGTCGCCGCGTGCGCGCGCCGGGCCCGGCGGACCGTGGTCGTCGCGATGGCCGCGCTGGACCGGGTTGCGGCGGTACGGGCCGCGCTCACCGACGCCGGGTTCGGCGTCGACGGCGTACTGCTCCAGTCCTCGCGGCTGGCGCCGCTGCCGGGGGACGTGACCCGGCTGGCGGCGACCAACCCCGTTTTCCTGCTGTGGGGGTTCCGAACCCCCTCCTCTGAAGAAGGAGTTGCTCTGTGATCGGCCTGATTTCCGCCACCGCGGCGGGGGCGGCGGCGCGCGACCGGCTGGCCGCTGCGTGGCCGGACCGCACGCGTGTGTACGACGGTCCCGTGGGGGACGCCGTCCGGCGGGCGTTCGCGGAGTGCGAGCAGCTCGTGTGCTTCCTGGCGTCGGGCGCGGTCGTACGGCTCGTCGCGCCGCTGCTGTCCGACAAGACGTCCGACCCGGGTGTGGTGTGCGTCGACGAGGCGGGCCGGTTCGCGGTCCCGCTGGTCGGCGGCCACGCGGGCGGGGCCAACGAACTCGCGCGTGAGGTGGGCGGGTTGCTGGGGGCGATGCCCGTAGTGACGACGGCGACGGACGCTGTCGGCATTCCCGGTCTGGACACCCTCGGGCTGCCCGTGGAGGGCGATGTCGCGGGCGTGACGCGGGCTCTCCTCGACGGGGAGCCGGTCGCGCTCGACGCGGAGGTGACGTGGCCGTTGCCGCCGGTGCCGTTCGCCGAGCGGGGCGCCCACACGGTGCGCGTGACGGACCGGGCCGTGGAGGCCGCCGACCGCGAGGTGCTGCTGCGTCCGCCGTCCCTCGTCGTCGGCGTCGGCGCGTCCAGGGGGGCGCCGGTCGCGGAGGTCCTCGACGTGATCGAGGGCGCGCTGCGGGACGCGGGGCTGTCCCCTCGCAGCATCGCCGAACTGGCCACCGTCGAGGCCAAGGCGGACGAACCCGGCATCGTGGGGGCCGCCGCACGGCTCGGCGTTCCCCTGGTGACGTACTCCGCCGAGGAGCTGGCCGCCGTCGAGGTGCCGAACCCGTCCGCCGCGCCGCTGGCCGCCGTCGGCACGCCCTCGGTCGCCGAGGCCGCCGCCCTGGTCCGCGGCGGCGAACTCCTCGTGCCCAAGCGCAAGTCGGCCGGTGTCCCCGCGACGGCGACCTGTGCCGTCGTACGGCGGTCCGGACGCGGCCGGCTCGCGGTGGTCGGGCTCGGACCCGGCGCCCGCGACCTGCTCACGCCGCGCGCGAAGGCCGAGTTGCGGCGTGCCTCGGTGCTCGTCGGGCTCGACCAGTACGTCGACCAGATCCGTGACCTGCTGCGGCCCGGCACCCGCGTCCTGGAGTCCGGGCTCGGCGCGGAGGAGGAGCGGGCCCGCACGGCCGTCGCCGAGGCCCGCCACGGCCACGCCGTCGCGCTGATCGGCAGCGGGGACGCCGGCGTGTACGCGATGGCCTCGCCCGCGCTCGCCGAGGCCTCCGACGACATCGACGTGATCGGCGTACCGGGCGTGACCGCCGCGCTGGCCGCCGCCGCGATCCTGGGCGCGCCGCTGGGCCACGACCACGTGTCGATCAGCCTGTCCGACCTGCACACGCCGTGGGAGGTCATCGAGCGGCGGGTGCGGGCGGCGGCCGAGGCGGACCTCGTCGTCACGTTCTACAACCCGCGCAGCCGGGGCCGGGACTGGCAGTTGCCGAAGGCCCTCGCCATCCTCGCCGGGCACCGGGAGCCGACGACGCCGGTCGGTGTCGTACGCAACGCCTCCCGGCCGGACGGGACCGCGCGGGTGACGACGCTCGCGCTGCTCGACCCGGCGACGGTGGACATGATGACGGTCGTGACGGTGGGCAACACGGCGACCCGGGACATCGCGGGCCGCATGGTGACTCCGCGCGGCTACCGCTGGCAGGAGGAGCCCAAGTGAACCGTGTGGTCCACCCCATCGAGCAGGAGTCCTTCCGGCGGCTGCGCTCCCGCCTGGACACCTCGCACTTCGCGCCGCTGACCCGGGCGGTGGTGGAGCGGGTCATCCACTCCGCCGCCGACCTGGAGTACGCGAGCGACCTCGTCATGGACGAGGGCACGCTGGTGAAGGCCCATGCGGCGCTGCACTCCGGGGCGCCGGTCGTCGTGGACGTGGAGATGGTCGCCGCCGGCATCACCCGCCGGGAGACCGTCTGCCGGCTCAAGGACGCCGTCTCCGGTCCCGGACTGACCCGTTCCGCGCACGCGGTCCGGCTGGCGTTCGAGCAGGTGGGGCCCGGCGCCCTCTGGGTGATCGGCTGCGCGCCGACCGCCCTGGAGGAGCTGCTCACCCTCGACGCCTCCCCCGCGCTCGTCATCGGCCTGCCCGTCGGTTTCGTCGGCGCGGCCGAGTCCAAGGCCGCGCTGCGCGAGAGCGGCCTGCCCGCCGTGAGCAACGTGTCCGAGAAGGGCGGCTCGGCGGTCGCCGCCGCCGCGCTCAACGCCCTGCTGTACACCCCCCTTTCGTACTCCGAGGAGAAACAGTGACCACCGCGCCGCCCGCCCTGCTCATCGCCGGCCATGGAACCCGGGACGACGCCGGAGCCGAGGCGTTCCGCGACTTCGTACGGGAGCTGGGCCGCCGCCACCCCGAACTGCCCGTCGCGGGCGGCTTCATCGAACTGTCCCCCCCGCCGCTGGGCGACGCGGTGACGGAACTGGTGGAGCGCGGCGTACGGCGGTTCGCGGCCGTACCGCTGATGCTGGTGTCCGCCGGGCACGCCAAGGGCGACATCCCGGCGGCGCTGGCCCGCGAGAAGGAGCGGCACCCGGGCATCTCCTACACGTACGGCCGCCCGCTGGGCCCGCACCCGGCGCTGCTGGACGTGCTGGAGCGGCGGCTGGACGAGGCGCTGGGCACGGCGGGGCGTACGCCCGAGGACCTGGCCGACGTGACCGTGCTGCTGGTGGGCCGCGGGTCGACGGACCCGGACGCCAACGCCGAGGTGCACAAGGCGGCCCGGCTGCTGTGGGAGGGGCGCGGGTACGCCGGTGTCGAGACGGCGTTCGTGTCGCTCGCGGCGCCGGACGTGCCGAGCGGACTGGAGCGGTGCGTGAAGCTCGGGGCGCGGCGGATCGTCGTCCTCCCCTACTTCCTGTTCACGGGGATCCTGCCGGACCGGGTACGGCACCAGACCGAGGGCTGGGCGGCCGCGCACCCGGAGGTCGAGGTGCTGTCGGCGGACGTCATCGGGCCCGAGCCGGAGCTGCTGGACCTGGTGATGGAGCGGTACGCGGAGGCCGTCAAGGGCGATCTGCGGATGAACTGCGACTCGTGCGTGTACCGCATCGCGCTGCCCGGCTTCGAGGACAAGGTGGGGCTGCCGCAGCAGCCGCACTTCCACCCCGACGACGAGGGACACGACCACGGTCACGGCCATCAGCACGGAGGGCATGCGCATTCCCATGCACACTGACGGGCACGACCTGCGCCACCACGGTGACGCGGAGGTACGCGACGACGGCTCGGCGCTGGTCGACCTCGCCGTCAACGTCCGTGCGGACACGCCTCCCGCGTGGCTGCGCGAGCACATCGCCGCGTCCCTGACCGGCCTCGCCGCCTATCCCGACGGGCGGGCCGCGCGGGCGGCGGTCGCTGCCCGGCACGGGCTGCCGGTCGAACGGGTCCTGCTGACGGCGGGCGCGGCGGAGGCGTTCGTGCTGCTCGCCCGCGCCCTGAAGGTGCGTCGACCGGTCGTGGTGCACCCGCAGTTCACCGAGCCCGAGGCGGCCCTGCGGGACGCCGGGCACAGTGTCGACCGGGTGCTGCTGCGGGAGGAGGACGGATTCCGGCTCGACCCTGCGGCCGTCCCCGAGGACGCCGACCTCGTGGTCATCGGCAACCCGACGAACCCGACGTCGGTGCTGCACCCGGCCGCCACGATCGCCGCTCTCGCCCGGCACGGGCGGACGCTGGTCGTCGACGAGGCGTTCATGGACGCGGTGCCGGGTGAACGGGAGGCGCTGGCCGGGCGGACGGACGTGCCCGGCCTGGTGGTTCTGCGCAGCCTGACGAAGACGTGGGGGCTGGCGGGGCTGCGGATCGGGTACGTCCTCGCCGCGCCGGACGTCATCCGTGAGCTGGAACGGGCCCAGCCGCTGTGGCCGGTGTCCACGCCCGCGCTTGCGGCGGCAACGGCGTGCGTGTCGCCTCCGGCGCTGGAGGAGGCGGAGCGTGCGGCGCGGAGTGTCGCCGCGGACCGGGAGTATCTCGTGGCCGGGCTCGCGGAGTTCGCGGGGCGGGGAGTGCGCGTGGCGGGGCCTGCGG
>NZ_JARGEF010000294.1:0-8844 GCF_033794725.1 Streptomyces sp. ID05-39B
CCCCCGCCCCCACGGACCCCTTCTCCGCCGACGCCCTCGGCCACCGAGCCGGATACGTCCTGTACCGCACCACGCTTCCCACCGAGGGCCTGGGCCTCCTCCACTTCGCCGGGGGAGTGGGCGACCGCGCCCAGATCTTCGTGGACGGCGCCCCCGTCGGCGTACTGGAACGAGAGCGCCACGACGAAACCCTGGCCGTACAGGTGCCGCGCCCCGGAGCCGAACTCCACGTCCTGGTGGAGAACATGGGCCGGGTCAACTACGGCCCCCGCATCGGAACCCCGAAGGGCCTCCTGGGCCCGGTGACCTACGACGGCACACCCCTGCACGGCTGGGACTGCCACCCCCTCCCGATGGACGCCCCGCCCACGCTGCCCTCGGACCAGACACCGGCCGCCCCGTCGGCCTCCGCCGAACCGGCCTTCCACCACGGCACGTTCGAGGTGAGGACCCCGGCGGACACGTTCCTCTCGCTGCCCGGCTGGACCAAGGGCCAGGCGTGGATCAACGGCTTCAACCTCGGCCGCTACTGGAACCGAGGCCCCCAGCGGACGCTGTACGTCCCGGCCCCGGTCCTGCGCCCCGGCACCAACGACCTGATCCTCCTGGAACTCCAGGCCACCACCGCGACCCGAGCCCACCTCACGGATACCCCGGACCTGGGCCCGGCGGCACACTGAGACACGGTCCCGCTCCCGCCCTCCGCACCACAGCCCTCCGAGGGGCCCCGCCCCGCGGTGACGGGCCTATCCTGTGGACCGGCGGGAGCGGACCCGGATCACCACCGTCACCAGCCCCACTACCCCCTACCACCACCACAGTCGAGGTCCCGGGACCCCGACCACCCGGCCGAAGGACAGAAGAGGGCACCCGAGATGACCCCAAGCGCCGCCGACGGCCCGGCGACCAAGGGAGGCCGCAGCCGCCGCAACTTCGCGGGCGCGCGCCCCGTGATGGCCGACGTGGCGGAACTGGCCGGCGTCTCCAAGCAGACGGTCTCCAGGGTGCTGAACGACCACCCGGCGGTACGCCCGGACACCCGCGAGGCGGTCCTCGCGGCGATGC
Source organism: Streptomyces sp. ID05-39B (assembly GCF_033794725.1). Classification (NCBI taxonomy): domain Bacteria; kingdom Bacillati; phylum Actinomycetota; class Actinomycetes; order Kitasatosporales; family Streptomycetaceae; genus Streptomyces; species Streptomyces sp. ID05-39B. The sequence continues at coordinate 1,066 of NZ_JARGEF010000294.1, forward strand.
GCACGCTCGGCTACCGCCCCAGCCGCAGCGCCCGCTCGCTGGCCAGCGGCCGGACCCGGATGCTCGGGGTGATCTCGTTCGACGCGGCACGCTACGGCCCGGCCTCCACCCTGACCGCGATCAACACGGCGGCGCAGGAGGCTGGTTACCTGGTCAGCTCGATCGCCCTGGACACGGCCGACCGCGACACGGTGGTCCGGGCGGCGGACCGTCTGTCGGCGGAGGGCGCGGACGGCATGATCGCGATCGCCCCGCAGCTGCGGGTGGCGAAGGCGCTGGCGGAGGCCCGCCTGGACACCCCACTGGTCGTCCTCGACAACGACCTCGGCGACGGCACCCCGGTGGTCACCTCGGACGCCCGCACCGGCGCCCGTACGGCCACGGAGCACCTCCTGTCCCTGGGCCACGCCACGGTCTGGCACGTGGCGGGTCCGAGCGGCTGGGCCTCGGCGGACCGCAGGTCGGACAGCTGGCGGTCCACGCTGAGGGCGGCAGGCATTCCGGCCCCGGCCCCGCTCCTGGGTGACTGGAGCGCCGACTCCGGTTACGACCTCGGCCGCGAGCTGGCACGGAACCCGAAGATCACGGCGGTCTTCGTGTCCAACGACCAGATGGCCCTGGGCGTCCTGCGCGCCCTGCACGAGGCGGGCCGCCGCGTCCCGGACGACGTCAGCGTGGTCGGCTACGACGACATCCCGGAGGCGGCCCACTTCCTCCCCCCCCTGACCACCGTCCGCACGGACTTCACGGACATCGGCACCCGAGCCCTCCACGTCCTCCTCAACCGCATCGACGCTCCCACGACGCCCCCACCGCCCCTGACGGTCGTACCCGTCGACCTACGGATCCGCGACAGCACGTCGCCACCCACCCGAGACCGCTGAAACGACCACCAACGGGTGCCCTGCTCTGTTGGCGACGCCGGCCAGGTTGTCAACGGCGTGACTGGTGTGACGGCGGTGGATCGACTCCCTGCGACCCTTGCGTCAGGGCGCCCGCTTGCGTCATCGGTCGGCGCAGTCATCGCCTCCTCTCGCGATGGAGCTTGCGACGGGGACGGCTACGCACCAGGAGCCCGGTACCGGACCTGCTCGGCTCTGCGCAGGGCATCCAGTGTTTCATCGACGGTCAGAAGAACAGTCGTCTCGAACGAACTGAGCGCCCCGCCTCCACTGATCGCCAGCGCAACCGCGGCCATGGACACGTTGTCCGGGGCCTCCCAGAGGTTGTAGCCGTCGTGCGTGCCGAAGGCGTACCAGAAGCCGTGGAGCTTGCCGCCGACGGACTCGATGTACGACTGCGCGGCCTGCGCGCGGTCCTCGGGACGGCCGATCAGCCTCGCCCAAGTCTCCGGCGTGTAGCTGAACCTCGACAGATAGAGCGGCATCGTATTTCCCTTTCGTTCCATCCAGGGGTGCCCCGCGGGACGGGAAACGCGCCGACGGTGGCGCGCGTATCCCCCGAACGGCCGGAGACGACGACCGGCATGGACCCCGTCGGCCGGAGACGACGACAGGCATGGCCCCCGTCGGCGGATGACCGCCGCACCAACCCGAGCCGTGCTCAGGAGTGTGGATCGAGCGCGCGGAGCGTCTTGGGCGCCCGCCGCCGCTCCCGCCTGAACGGCCGTGTACGGCGCTGACCAGACGGAAACCAACACGGACGGCGGGTGGCCGGGCTCGCCGGCATCGTGGCTGTGGAGAAGGGAGCGTCATGGCAGTGGCAGTGGCAGTGGGCCGAAAGGGATCACGACGGAGCGCTGTCGACGGCACGGTCCACCACTGACGGCTGCGAGGCAGACCGACGTATTGCGTCGACGGATCAGGCGCGTGCCTCGCTGCCCCCACCAGCATCAGCCACGCTGCCCATGTGTGTCGCCGAGGGGAACAAACTGCGACGGCCGTACCGCGATCACGCAGCCAGGGTCCGCAGCTTGGGAAGCAGCGGGCGTTTGCGGTTCGTATGGGCTCCGACCCGCGCGTACGGCTACGGCGAGGCCTCACGGGGATGGGTCGCTCTGCCCGCGGTTCCCCGCTCGACCTCGTGCGCCTGTGGTCGTGGGGGTTGCTGCGCGTCAGCGGCTACCAGTCCCGCCAGTCATCCGTGATCTCGGTGCGGCTGATGCCCCGCCGTGATGCCAGAGCAGCCACATCGATGCCGTGCTCCGTCAAGGCCTGATCGATGTACAGGCACAACTCCTCGCGCTCCTCGGTCTCATAGCCGGCGCCGCCATGGTCTTCGTTGATCTCGTTCAGAGCCAGGACGACACGCTTGATCGCCTCGAAGACCCGTTCGTCGTCCCGGTCCCGGAGCGTGCCCGCTTCCGACTCGAACGCGTGCAGTGCCCCGTCGGTCGCCGCCAACAGCGACTCAGGGAAGAGCTCCGCCAGGAAGGCATCGCTCGGGGACCGTGTCCCAGCGGCGAGCTCGGTCGCCTCTTCGTCCACGCGGGCCCGCCAACGTGCTGATGGTCTGATTGCCATGTCAGGACCGTAGGCCCAGGCACTGACAGTGCCGTCGGGCTGCACTGCTTCTCGACTGTGGTGGTGAGGTGCGGGGCTTCGTTCCAGACCGCTCACCTGCGTTCATGGACGGATGGCCATCGACGACGAGGAAGCCCCGCTCCCGCCTGAACTTCCCTAACGGGGCTGAACGAGTCGGCTACCGAGGCGGAGCAGCGGACAACCCGGAACCCGAGAGCAACGGTTCCCTTTTGGCGGGACCTTCTCTGACTTTGACTTTGGCTCTGACTCTGCGTCTGGCGTCAAGGGCATCGCTCTGGGGAGCTTCGCACGCGGGGCCGTGGCGCGCATGCTCCTACAGGCCGCGTAGCGCCTCGTACAGGTCGCCGTACGCGGTCCAAGAGTCGATGCTGCCGTCAAAAGGGCCTCACTCGCCAGACGTCGATCACCGCTTCAGGAGGGAGGCCGGGTGATCCCGGACCTGAGCTGCGACTTCGCCTGCCGGGGAAGTGGACGGCTACTCGACTGCAGGGCACCGATGTTGACCGTGGCTGACCTCTGCGGCCGGCACGGTTTCGGCACAGACCTCAGCCGACGACAGTCAGCCACGACGACGGCTCCCCGACGGACCAGGTGCGCGTATGCCTCGCTGCACCCGCATCGACCTCAGCCACGTCCTCGGGTGCCGTCGGCCAGTCCTTCCACGGCGAGCGGAGCGGCACACGGCCTGGAGGCCGCAGATGTCTCGGACGACAAGGCAGACCGCAGCCCCGCGCATGGCAGATCAATAGGACGAGGCCACGGATACTCCACGGCCGGGCGAGCCGGCCTTCGTTACGAGCCTGCCCGGCGTGCGGTTGACCGGGCCGGCCAGGGGATGTCCCCCAGGGGCGTTGAGGACGCCAGAGGCTTCCGTGCGGCTGGGTGTGGGTAGTCCAGAACTGCCAGTGCTCCGCTCGCCGAACGTAGAGCACCGAAGGGAAGCCGACTTGAAAGAGTTCTTGCTGCTAATCGCGGGTGTCCCGTTCGGTATTCTGGCGAGCTATTGTTACGAATTCGTCAAATCCAAAACGGACAGGATGTACGACCCCATCAAGATGGAAGGTAAATGGGGAGAGCTGACCAGCACGCCAGGCGGACGGCGGTGCAGCATGGGTGAAATCAGATTCGATAAGCGTCGAGGCATGTGGGCATTTGACGGAACGAACTATCACAATGACGGCAAGCCGTTCTGTCATTGGACCACCGAGGCCAGCTACTTAGACAAAACGAACCGGATATTTCATTACATTTTTTCTAACACGCTGGTTGAATCAGGAGAGAAGGCGTATATCGGTTTCGGGGTCGTCCGTTTCCGGCGGGAGGGGCGAGCCTGGTTGCCGGACCGAGGGTTCTTTATCTCTGGCAACCAAGGGGAGCAATATCGCACGCACAGCATGGTGCCACTCGACGCGATTCCCACGGACCAGGCTGCTGTCCGAGAGGTATTTCGCTCGCAACTGGGCCTTGATGATGCGTGATCTACTCAAGTGCCCTGCGACTCGTATCCCTGGCGAGGCACCCGGCAACCTTGACTGCAGGGCACCTCATTGACTGTCTACGACGGCGGCCGACCTGGGCGTAGAGGTGGCGAATCTCGGTTCGTCCACCGGTGCGGCTTCGACCTCATGAGAGGCCTGGATACGAGACCTTGACCGAGCCCGTGCTAGCCGCGCCCCGCATCGACGGTCAGCGCATAGTCGGCGCTGACCCGGAAGCTGTCAGACCCACCGCGAATCTTCAGAACGTGTGCGCCCGGCTCCAGAGGCGGCAACTGGATCCACAATCCGCACCCAGTGGTAGCGAAACCACTGTCCCCACCGGCGGCACCACTGCCTGCGAAATCGCCGATCTGAATCGGCTCCCCGCGATAGGTCTCCGCATCCAGGCGCTTGCCGTCGAGGGCGGCCGACCCGGTGGCACTCGCCATGAAGTCCGAGCATTCTTCTGCAGTGCCGTACCTGTTCACGAGGGGGAAGGCGACAGGTCGGCCGTAAGGAATGCTGCAGGTTCGTTGGACAGATTCCCCGTACGTGCCGGCAAGGAACCACACGTCGTCCGGTTGGTACCGAGCACATGAGCTTCCGTCCTGGTCCGCGACGGGATCGGATTCGTCCGGTCCGGCGGATACCCATGACCACCATCGACCCTGCAGCTCCGCGGATGACAGGACGGGTGCCTCGCTGCTGCCCCTTCCGCACCCCACCGCGGCTGTCAACACTGCGACGGCAAGCACTATCCAGCCTGACCGCATTCTCATCCGTTCCCCCGTGTCCCCCAGGCACCACCGTTTCACGATGGCGCGACATCCAGCGGCACACTATCCGTGCTTCCTGGGCCGGGAGAAACAGTTTGATCGGAGCGGGCACGGTACCGCGGCCCATGCCGGCCTCGACGAGTCCCGACGCCCGCAGTTCGCTCAGTCCCTGACGGGCCGTGGGGCGCGTCGCCCCGGACCGTTTCGCCAACGCCCCCTCGGACAGGAGCGGTTGGCCGAAGGTGAGGGTGCCGTCCAAGATGCCTTCGGGTACGGAGCCGGAGAGGTTCAGGACAACCGCAGGCTCAGGAACCGGCCTGCGAACGAGACCCGCTCGTTCCGATTCCGCCGCGCCTCGTGCGCATGCTCCGAACTCACATCGAAGAATTGGGCACAGCCAAGGACGGTCGCCTGTTCGCCGACGGCCGCGGGGGAATCGTCGCCTCGACGACGTACTGGCGTGTCTGGGACGAGGCGCGGCACCTGGCGCTCCCTCCGGAACAGGTGGCTTCGCCGCTCGGCCGTACGATCTGCGGCACGCCGCGCTCTCCTCCTGGCTCAATGCCGGCATGGACCCCACCGAGGTCGCGGAGCGCGCGCGGGCAACAGCGTCGAGGTGCCGCTGAGCCGGTATGCGAAGTGCCTCGACGGTCGCCAGGCCGTCGCCAACCACCGGATTGCCGAACTCCTCGGCGGCGACGACGGCCAGCACGACGGGCACCCGGGCGAGACCCCTATCTCGACCTGTCCCGGTTGCACCCACAGGCATGATGGCCCCGGACACCGGCCCGGGGTCTTCGGTTTCGCAGAAGGCAGCTGTGGATGGTGCTGTGGATGGTTGCTCGCGCCCTTCACCTGCGGGTGCGGCGCCTGTAGTAGTGCGCGGTCACCGCGCCGAGCAGCGGCCCCCAGGCTGCCATGGGCAGATAGCAGGCGGTCATGAGCCGGTTGCCCCACGTCGTGGTGTCCATTTCAGCGTGCAGGGTCGTCCAGACGAGAAGCACGCCGTAGACACTGCAGGCGACTGCGCCGAATGCGGCCGGTGCAACCGCGGCGAGGACCGGAACTGGACGGCCTCCGAGGTACGGCAGCCAACGCGGCCACACCTCACCCCACGGGCGGACGAGCCCGAGTGTCAGCCAGGCCAAGCCCTCCTGGGCCAGCGACAGCAGGGGCAGCACCAGCAGGCCCCAGCCGGGTATGAGCATCGCGTCGTACTCGGACTCTCCCAGGCCGAGCGGTATGCCCAGCACTGCGGCGAGGCGCCACAACGCAGACGGCAGAGAGGCCCAAACAACCGCTGCGGCCGCGCGTCCAGCCCAGCTGGGGACACGGGGGACCGTCCGGCCCAGAGGGCGGCCGGCTAAGTGACCCTTGTTCACGGGCTGTTGGGGGAGAGGGAAGCAAAGGTGGGCATGCGGCACGCTCCTCGATCAGCGATGCAGTGCGGTGCCCTTGATGCTTCCGCGGTCCCCTACCGCTTTCGTCCGGCAAGGGCATGCACTGCCTCCGACGCAGGACGTAACCGCAGCGTCGCCACATCAGCCTTGGGACGTATGCGTGGGCGCCGTCGCCCACTGCTGCACGGTCCCGCGGTGCCCGCTCCCACCTACGTAGCCGTACCTCGGTGTCTTCTCGGTTCGACCTGAAGTTTCTGCTCCGTGGTCAGCCCACGCATAGCCCACACTGCCCGACATACAGTCGCTCCGGGCCGCATACGGCTGCACATACGCGAAGACCCCACCCTCAGCGTTTCCGCTGGTGACGGGGTCTTTGGACACCTAATCCAAGGTGCCCCCGGCAGGATTCGAACCTGCGCACACGGCTCCGGAGCCCAGGTGAGAGCAACGGCTGTCGGGGCTCTGACCTGCGGGGGAGTGGTGACGGGAGCGCCTCCCGACCAACATCATCACGTCCCTATTACGTGGGTGCCCTGTCCGGGCCTGGGACCGCGCCGTATCGTCGAAGGCATGATCTCGGGCACTGGCGGCGAAGCGCACGACGGCGGCACGGAGTTCACGGCGGAGGGCGTGGAAGTCGTCATGCGCGAGGTGTGTGAGAAGGCTGGCCTCGACTCGACCGGAGCGGAACTTCTGCGCCTGGGATCCAACGCGGTGTACCGACTGGCGTCCTTACCGATCATCGTCCGCATCGCACGTGACCCTGCTGTCCTGGCAGAAATGGAACGTGCCGTGGGCGTCGCCCGATGGCTGGGGACGATCGACTTCCCGGCCACGCGTGTGCCGGCCGCTGTCGCGCAACCCGTCCTTGTGCGCGGCCTGGTGGTGACCTTCTGGGAGAGCGTCCAGGAGCACGAGGAGTACGCGACGGTCGGCGAGGTGGCCGACCTGCTCCGCCGCCTGCACTGGCTGGAAGAACCGGAGTCGCTGGGCCTGCCCTACTTCGATCCCCTGGCCAAGCTGTCGGCCTCGCTGGACGGCTTGCACGCCGTCTCCGCGGAGGACCGGTCCTTCCTTGAGGAACGAGCGGCCAAGCTCGCCAAGGAGTACGACCGGCTGGACTTCGTGTTGCCGTTCGGCCTGATCCACGGAGACGCCAACATCGGGAACGTCCTCCGCCACCGGGACGGTCATGCGGTCCTCATCGACCTCGACGGCTTCACCCTCGCCCCACGCGAGTGGGACCTGATCCTGACCGCGCTCTACTACGACCGGTACGGCTGGCACACCAAGGCGGAGTACGCGGAGTTCGTCCACCGGTACGGCTTCGACCTCATGAACTGGCCTGGATACGAGACCTTGGCCGACCTGCGGGAACTGATGATGGTGGCCTGGCTGGGCCACCAGGTGGGCACGAGCGAGCGCTCTGCCACCGAGTTCGCCCGACGAGTGCGGTCGCTGCGAACTGGCGAGGGACGTGATTCGTGGAGTGCCTTTTAGCGAAGAAGGCGCTGGACCCTAACCTCGCGCTTTCACGAGCGTGCCCGTCCATGCCTTGATCAAATAAGCGGAGAGTGCTCCTGACCTGCAACGATGGGACTTGTCTAGGGTCCTGTTGGCT
>NZ_JARGEF010000295.1:0-8827 GCF_033794725.1 Streptomyces sp. ID05-39B
GGCTCAGGTCGGGCTGGGTGACCGGCGCCGTCGGAGCGGGGGGCGCCGCCAGCGCGGCCGAGGCCGACACCCGCTGCGTGATCTGCGCGGCGATGGCCTCCGGCAGCCACGACCCGGACTGACGCAGCGGCGTCGGCGACGCCTCCTGGCACAGGGTGATGATCTCGGCGGGGGAGGGCCGCTCGGCCGGGTCCTTGGCCAGGCAGCGCGAGATGAAGCCGAGCTGCTCCGCGAGCCCGCTCAGATCGGGCTCCTCGTGCACGATCCGGTACAGCACCGCGTGCGAGGGCCCGTCCCCGTACGCCCCGGTGCCGCGCGCCGCGAACGCGGCCACCTGACCGAGCGCGAACACGTCCGAGGCGGGCGTGACCTTCTTCCCGGCGGCCTGCTCGGGCGACATGAACGCGGGCGTGCCGATGGAGACGCCGGTGCCGGTCAGCGCGGTGGCGTCGGCGGCGCGGGCGATCCCGAAGTCGATGACCCGCGGACCGTCGGAGGCGAGCAGCACGTTGGAGGGCTTGAGGTCGCGGTGGACGATGCCCGCCCCGTGGATGACCGACAGCGCCTCGGCCATGCCCGCGAGCAGCAGCAGGACCGACGGCACCGGCAGCGGCCCGTGCTCGCCGACGGCCGCGGCCAGCGAGGGCCCGGCCACATAGGCGGTGGCCAGCCAGGGCTGGGAGTCCTCGGTGTCGTAGTCGATGACCGGCGCGGTGTAGAAGCCCTGCACGCGCTGGGCGGCCTGCACCTCCTGGCGGAACCGGCGGCGGAACTCCGGGTCCTCGCTCAGTTCCGGACGGATCGTCTTGAGAGCGATCGGATGCCCGCCGGGCGTGTACGTCAGGTACACCGTGCCCATACCGCCCGCGCCGAGCCGTGCGGCCAGCCGGTAGCCGGCGACCGAGGTCGGGTCACCGCTCTCCAACGGACGGAAGTGGCCGCCCTGTTGAACGCCTGTCATCGTTCTCCCCCGAGATCCCGCGCATTGGGTGCTGTGTGCAGAGGGAGGTTAGCGGAGGAGATCAGCGGGCGGGACCGGCGCCCCGCACCTCGGCCAGCACCGCGTCCGTGAACACCGGCCACGCCTTTGCCGCCCACGGCCCGAAAGCGCGGTCCGCCAACGCCACGGCGGCGGCGCCCGCTTCGGGGTCGATCCACAGGAACGTACCGGACTGGCCGAAGTGGCCGAAGGTGCGGGGGGAGGACGAACCGCCGGTCCAGTGCGGGGACTTGGAGTCGCGGATCTCGAAGCCGAGGCCCCAGTCGTTGGGGTTCTGGTGGCCGTAGCCCGGCAACACGCCCTTGGTGCCGGGGTACTGGACGGTCATCGCCGCCGCCACCGTCCGAGGATCCAGCAGCCGTGGTGCCTGCACCTCTGCCGCGAAACGCAGCAGATCCTCCACCGTCGACACGCCGTCCTTGGCGGGCGAGCCCTCCAGCGAGGTCGCCGTCATCCCCAGCGGCTCCAGCACGGCCTGGCGCAGATACTCGGCGAACGGGATGTCCGTGGCCTTCGCGATGTGGTCGCCGAGCTGCTCGAAACCGGCGTTGGAGTACAGCCGGCGCTCCCCGGGCGGCGCCGTCACCCGGTGCTCGTCGAAGGCGAGCCCGCTGGTGTGCGCGAGAAGATGCCGCACGGTCGACCCCTGCGGTCCGGCCGGCTCGTCCAGTTCCACCGCCCCCTCCTCGTACGCGACGAGGGCCGCGTACGCGGTCAGCGGCTTGGTCACCGAGGCCAGCGGGAAACGCCGGCCGGCCGGGCCGTGCGTGCCCAAAGCCGTGCCGTCGGCCCGTACGACGCCCGCCGCGGCGGAGGGGACCGGCCAGTTCTCGATCAGCGCGAGGCTCGTGAGCGACATGGCCATGAGCCTACCTTCGGACTTCTTGCCGTAATCGCTTGCCTGGAGTGCGCTCGAAGGTCATAGCGTGGAGGACATGACGGTGTTGCAGACCACACCCGTGACCATCGAGGAAGACCACCCCGCGGACGTCTGTTCCGCCCTGCCTCCGGGGCATCCCCGCCCCGACGGGCAGGACAGCTACACGATCAGCGAGGTGGTCGCCTTCACCGGCCTGACGGCGCACACCCTGCGCTGGTACGAGCGGATCGGGCTGATGGCCCACGTCGACCGCTCGCACACCGGCCAGCGCCGCTACAGCAACCGCGACCTCGACTGGCTCGACCTCGTCGGAAAGCTGCGGCTGACCGGCATGCCGGTCGCCGACATGGTCCGGTACGCGGAGCTGGTGCGCGAGGGCGAGAACACGTTCGGCGAGCGGCGCGAGCTGCTCGAACAGACCCGCCGGGACGTCCGGGCACGGATCGCCGAACTCCAGGACACCCTCGCCGTGCTCGACCGGAAGATCACGTTCTACTCGGACGCCACAGGGGCGTACGAATCGGAGAGGACCCGATGACCGACAGCACGATCCCCACGGCACGACTCGGCGACACGGGACCGCAGGTGGGCGTCCAGGGCCTCGGCTGCATGGGCATGAGCTTCGCCTACGGCCCCTCGGACGCGAAGGAGTCACGGGCCGCCCTGGACCGCGCCCTGGAGCTGGGCGTCACCCTGTACGACACGGCGGACGCGTACGGCGCAGGCGCCAACGAGGAGTTCCTCGCCCCGTTCTTCAAGGCGCACCGCGACGAGGTCGTCATCGCCACCAAGTTCGCCCTGTCGATCCCCGCGGGCGATCCCACCCGCCGGGTCATCCGCAACGACGCGCCCTACATCCGCCAGGCCGTCGAGGCCAGCCTCAGGCGCCTGGACGTCGACGTCATCGACCTCTACTACATGCACCGGCGCGATCCGGCCGTGCCGATCGAGGAGAGCGTCGGCGTGATGGCCGAGCTGGTGCGCGAGGGCAAGGTCAAGCACCTCGGCCTGAGCGAGGTCACGGCCGGCGAACTGCGGGCCGCGCAGGGCGTGCACCCGATCGCCGCCGTGCAGTCGGAGTGGTCGCTGTTCAGCCGGGACATCGAGGACCGGGTGGTGCCGGCCGCCCGTGAGCTGGGCGTCGCCCTGGTGCCGTACTCCCCGCTCGGCCGGGGCTTCCTCACCGGCGCCTTCGCCGACGCCGACAAGGACCTCACCGCCGACGACTTCCGCCGTCAGCAGCCCCGCTTCACCGGCGAGAACGCGGCGGCCAACGCCGCCCTCCTGGAGCCGGTCCGCGCGGTCGCGCGGGCGCACGAGGCGACCCCCGCCCAGATAGCGCTGGCCTGGGTCCAGCAGCAGGCCGGCGTGCACGGCCTGCCGGTGATCCCGATCCCGGGGACCCGCAAGGCGGGCCGGGTGGAGGAGAACGTACGCGCGACGGCCGTCGAGCTGAGTGCGGACGAGCTGGCGCTGCTGGAGCCGATCGCGGACAAGGTCGCGGGCGACCGCTACGCGGACATGACGTTCACCTCGGCCGGCCGGGACTAGGCCCTCCAGGGGCTAGAGCTCCGCGAGCAGTTCCGCCTTCTTCGCGGAGAACTCCTCGTCGGTGACCAGGCCGGCCGAGTGGAGGTCGCCGAGATGACGGATCCGCTCGGCCACCTCCGCCGGATCGCGGCGTGGGCCCGCGGCCGCCACCGCGGCCATGGGCCCGCGTCCGCGGCGTACCGCGGCCAGTACGGCAGCCGCGAACGGCAGCGACTCGTGCACGGCCCCGTACCCCAGCCCGAACACCACGGTCGCCGGGTCCTGGTCGGCCTGCGTGGGCAGGTCCTCCCCGCCCAGCAGCCGCAGATGCCCCTCGAAGACCTCGGGGGAGCGCCACTCCACCCCGCTCAGCTCCGACACGGCGAAGCTCTGGTCGCCGGCCTTCCACTTCGCGGACGAGGCCCCCGTCCAGAACCACCGGAACCGTACGGTCCGCCCGTCGAAGGACGCCTTCGCGTCGTACGCCTTGAACGACAGCGGCGCCTTTGGCGCGGCCACCAGGAACCGCTCGGCGGGCCCCGACTCCGTCAGCCCCGCCCGCAGCTCGTCGGCGTAGTACTCGGCGAGCGCGTCCCGTTCGGCGGGCAGCACCAGCCGGTACGGATCGCCGTTGTCCTTGAGCTGCCCCGCCGCCGCCTCGGTCAGCGGATCGGCGCCGGGCCGCGGCACCATGCGCAGCACCACCGTCCCGCGCCTGCCCGGTTCGAGCGTGACCCCCTCGATCGCCGCCAGCGGGATCCGTCGCTCGCCCAGCGCGGAGAGCAGCTTGGGCGTGCGGATTCCCCGTTCGTAGCGGATGAGGACGGAGTCGGACTCGAACTCCCAGGCGGCATGAAACCCGGCCAGTACGTCACCCATGCGGCTCATCGTATGCGGCACTCGCTCCCTCGTCCCTCCCCGCGCGCACCGCAATTCCTGCGTCTCTACGCGCGTCCGGCCGTGGACGTGCCGGGCAGACCCGCCCGGCACGCGTCATTGTCGTCGGCGCACCGCACCGAGCCGTACTCGCCGGTGCCGATGTCCGCGAAGTTGCGCAGGCTGTCCGTGCCGGGCTCGAAGTAGCCTCCGTGACCCTTGGCCTGGCGCGCCGACAGCACCCGCGCGCCGAACCCGGACGCCACCGGGTCCTCGCCGTGCCCGAGACCGCCCAGCTCCAGATACGGCACGTCCTGCACCCAGTCGTCGGAGTCGCGCATCGCCCACACCCGGGCGTCGGTGTCCAGTTGCGCGGCGTTCTCCACCCGCATCCCGGGGCTGCCGGCGACCGCGATGTCGGACACCCGGCCCGGCAGGGCATGCGCGGCGACCCCGCAGACCACGGAGCCGTAGCTGTGGCAGAACAGCGAGACGGGGGAACTGCCGGGCAGGCCGCGCACCAGCGCGTTCAGCCGTACGGCGCCCCGCTCGGCGCGCATCGCGGTGGCCGAGTCGATGCCGAGCCCGGCCGGCGAGGTGTAGTCGGCCCAGGCGATGACGGCCGTCCGCGTCGAGGGGCCCGCCTCGCGCTCGGCCGCGTACAGGGCCTCGGCCATGCCGACGGGCGCCGAGTACTTGCGGTTGGTGCGCTGGAAGGTGAGCAGGGCCGTGTCCACGCCGGGGACGACGACGGAGATCCGCTCGGCGCGGTCGAGGTCGCCGAACACCTCGGCGACCCGGCCGGTGCCCTCGGGGTCGAAGGCGAGGATCTGGCGGTCGATGTCGGTCATCGACTCGAGGCGGTGCATGCGCCGCCCGGCCTCGTGCTGGCCGGTGGGCGAGAGCCGTTTGTCCCGCGTCCGGGCCCGCTCCACCCCGATCTGTTCCTGGAGCGCGATCCGGTTGGCGCGGTAGCGCAGGGCCGCGGGCGCGCCGTTCATGTTGCCGACGGCGAGGGGATAGCGCTCGGCCAGTCGGGTGTGCTGGACCGCGGTGAGCGAGGCGAAGAACCGCGCGATCAGGGCGGGGGCCGCCTGCGGGTCGGGCAGCTGCCGTCCGGCGACCCGGCCGCGCTCCCATGCGCTGAGCGAGGACTTGAGGGCGGTGGTCCCCTCGTGCCGGTGTACGGCGGTCCATCCGGTGGTCGCCAGCATGACGAACACGACGGCCAGTGCGAGCAGCGCGCGCCATGCCGTCAGTTGCGGGGAGGTGTCGAAGGAAGTCACTGGGAGGACACACTAGGAGAACGAGAAGGTCTCGGGCGGCAGGAGTGACGGGGATCACGTTTCGCTTGGCGTGTCGATGGTCATAGCACTCCTTGGGCCTATGCCGTCCATGGCGGACGCGATCACGCCGTACGTCACGTTCCGGCGCGCCAGCCGCCCAGCAGGGCCGGTCCCACCTGGTCGAGGTGGCGGGACGTCAGCTCGCGCATCTCCTCCAGGCTGTAGTCCTCGCCGGTGATCCACTGTCGTTCCGTCACCCGCATCACCGCGCCGAAGACGGCCACCGCCAGCCGCGGCCGGGGGTCGGCGTCCACGTCGAGGCCCTCCCGCTCCGCGAGCACCCGCGCGATCGCCTCCTCGGTCTCGGCCGAGCGCCGCAGATGGGCGGCGAGCAGGACCGGGGTCGACTCGATCACCCGGTACATGCGCAGGTACAGCTCGACGGACGCGATCGACTCGATGGCCTCGCTGAGCGAGTTCCAGCCCTCCAGGACCGCCTGCCGCAGGGCCTCCATAGGCGCCTCGTGCGCCGGACGGGCGCGCACCCCCTCGACGAAGCGCCCCACCGTGATGCCCTCCAGGGCGAGCGCGGCCTCCTCCTTGCCGGCGAAGTATCGGAAGAAGGTGCGCTGCGAGACGTCCACGGCCTCCGCGATCTCGTCGACGGTCGTCCGCTCGTACCCCTGCGAGGTGAACAGGTGAACGGCCGCCCGCAGCAGCTCGTCGTGGGTGCGGCGTTTCTTCATCTCCCGCAGCCCCGGCCGTGGCGGCGTGGTGGTCTCCATGGCGGCCCTCTCCTTGTGCCGTCCGCCCCGTTGGGGCACGGCCAGTGACGTGTCAGTTACCGACTAGTGAATCGGTTTGTCAACTGTCAGTGGCTGTCATTAGCCTCGTGCGCATGACTAGTCAGACCACCATCGACACGACGGGACCGGCGGACAAGTCGCCGTCCACCCCGTCGGACCAGCCACCGGCCAAGGGGCTGCGCGGCCACCCGTGGTTCACGCTCATCACCGTCGCCGTCGGGGTCATGATGGTGGCCCTCGACGGCACGATCGTGGCCATCGCCAACCCGGCCATCGCCAAGGACCTGGGCGCCACCTTCGCCGAGGTGCAGTGGATCACCAACGCCTACTTCCTCGCCCTCGCCGTCTCCCTGATCACCGCGGGCAAGCTCGGTGACCGCTTCGGCCACCGCCAGACCTTCCTGATAGGCGTCGTCGGCTTCGCCGCCGCCTCCGGCGCGATCGGCCTGTCCGACAGCATCGCGTTCGTCGTCACCTTCCGCGTCCTGCAGGGCGTCTTCGGCGCGCTGCTCATGCCGGCCGCGCTCGGCCTGCTGCGCGCGACCTTCCCCGCCGAGAAGCTCAACATGGCCATCGGCATCTGGGGCATGGTCATCGGCGCCTCCACCGCCGGCGGCCCGATCCTCGGCGGCGTCCTCGTCGAGCGCGTCAACTGGCAGTCGGTGTTCTTCATCAACGTGCCGGTCGGCATCCTCGCCGTCGCTCTCGGCGTGGTGATGCTGCTCGACCACCGCGCCGAGAACGCCCCGCGCTCCTTCGACATCCTCGGCATCGCACTGCTCTCCGGTGCGATGTTCTGCCTCGTCTGGGCCCTCATCAAGGCTCCGGAGTGGGGCTGGGGAGACGGGAAGACCTGGGCCTTCATCGGCGGCTCGGTGCTGCTGTTCGCGGGCTTCGCCGTCTGGGAGAACTTCGTCAAGGAACCGCTCGTCCCGCTGGGCCTGTTCCGCTCGGTGCCGCTGTCCGCGGGCGTGGTGCTGATGGTCCTGATGGCCATCGCCTTCATGGGCGGCCTGTTCTTCGTGACGTTCTACCTTCAGAACGTGCACGGTATGGGCCCGATCGACGCCGGTCTGCACCTGCTCCCGCTCACCGGGATGATGATCGTCGGCTCCCCGCTCGCCGGCGCGATGATCACCAAGGTCGGCCCGCGGATCCCGCTGGCCGGCGGCATGGTGTGCGTGGCGGTCGCCATGTTCGGCATGTCCACCCTGGGGACGGACACCGGCAGCCTGATCATGTCCGTCTGGTTCGCCCTGCTAGGCCTCGGCCTCGCCCCCGTCATGGTCGGCGCCACCGAGGTCATCGTCGGCAACGCCCCCATGGAGCTGTCCGGAGTCGCCGGCGGTCTCCAGCAGGCCGCCATGCAGATCGGCGGCAGCCTCGGTACGGCCGTCCTCGGTGGCGTGATGGCCTCCAAGGTCGACAGCGACCTGTCCGGCAACTGGACGGGCGCGGGCCTGCCCCCACTCACCCCGGCCCAGCTCGACCAGGCCTCCGAGGCCGTCCAGGTCGGGGTGGCACCGGTGGCACCGGGCACGCCCGCTGAGGTCGCCGCGAAGATCACCGACGTCGCCCACGACACCTTCATCTCCGGGATGAGCCTCGCGTCGCTCGTCGCGGCCGGGGTCGCGGTGGTGGCCGTGCTGGTCGCGATGCTCACCAAGCGCGGGGTGAACGCGGAGGCGGGCGCGGGGGTCGGTCACATCTGACCCGGCTCTCACGCCACTTCGCTTCTGACGGGCCCTCGGCACCGGCAGGGGTTTCCTTCCTCTGACGGGCCTCCGGCAGCGGTGAAGGCCTTTCTCTGACGGAACTTCAGCGGAATTCCCCTATCAGGGTGACAACGCTAAAGGTTTCTCGCCTCCGGTACGCGCCGCAGGTCACAGTGGGTCAAGCCCTCCGGATGGAAGGGCGGCCAGGGCTGCGGCGCGCTGCCGGAGGGGGACAGCGCGCCGCCGGCCCTCGCCCGCCACTGCATAACCGGCGCGAGGCGGGTACCCGGACCATCGAAGCAACCCCAGATGCAAGGGAGTTGACGATGGCGGGCTTTGGACACGGAACGCGCGGGAACCCCCGCTCACGCGGCCGGACGTGGTCTCGGACCGGGCCGGACAGCGCGACGCTCGGCATTGTCGGCCTGGTCTGCGCGGTCGCCGGATTCTTCGCTCTCGGGATCGTTCTCGGTCCCGCGGCGATCGTCTGCGGCTGGTTGGCCATGGGCCGCAGCTGGGCGGGACCCCGCCCGGTGCCGGCCCTGGTCGCCGTCGTCCTCGGAGCGATCGACACGCTGCTGGCGCTGGTCTGGCTCTCGGGGACGGCGGGGAACGGGTTGCTGTGAGGCGGGGACTTCCTTCCCCGGCCTCTCACCCGGCCCTGTCGCCCGGCCCTGTGCCCCCAGCCCCCTGTCCCACCGAGTCCGCTGGTGGACGGGGACGGGCGACAGGGC
>NZ_JARGEF010000296.1:0-8763 GCF_033794725.1 Streptomyces sp. ID05-39B
GCCCCTGGCAGCCCCGCCGCCCGGCCCAGGGCAGCGGGGCTGCCAGGGGCGGTCCGGGGTGCCTTCCGGGGGCGGGGCGAAGGGGTTGTCGTCCTTCGGCGGGGAGCCCTGCGGCGCGGAGCCCTGCGGCGAGGACTCCTCGTCCGGCGGGGAGGTTGGGCGCTCCCGCAGCAGCACGGCGCCGCGCTCCCCTCCCTGTGGTGACTGCGGGGGGAGCGTGAGGAGTCGCAGGCTGCGGTCCGGCATCAAGAGAGCGTCTTCCCCTAAGTGATCACGACGGTGGCTGTCCGGTGCGAGCGGTCACCCGGGAAACGTTCCGCACGACGACCGCGTTCCCGAGCCCGTTCGCCCCAGACGCTACCTTCCGGCCACGCCCCCGTCCCGCGGGGGCCGTCGGGTGTGCCGGTATCGTTGCTGACGGTCGGCCGCTTCGTAGACTTCCCCGTATCCCGGGACGCGAAGCATTCGTATGAATGCACAAGCGCGGCGTCGTGAGTCGGCCGACGTACAGACGCTCCCCCGAGAAAGGGCCCCACAGTGGCCGCCAAGCCCGTGGCCAAGCGCCTCGTCGTGCTGGTCTCCGGTTCCGGTACGAATCTTCAGGCGCTGCTCGACGAGATCGCCGCGACCGGAGTCGAGTCCTACGGCGCC
The DNA here is from genome assembly GCF_033794725.1 of Streptomyces sp. ID05-39B. Lineage (NCBI taxonomy): Bacteria > Bacillati > Actinomycetota > Actinomycetes > Kitasatosporales > Streptomycetaceae > Streptomyces > Streptomyces sp. ID05-39B. The sequence continues at coordinate 652 of NZ_JARGEF010000296.1, forward strand.
GAGATCGTGGCCGTAGGCGCGGACCGTGAGGGCATCGAGGGTCTCGCGCGGGCCGAGCGGGCCGGTGTCCCCACCTTCGTGTGCAAGGTGAAGGACCACGCGACCCGCCAGGAGTGGGACGCCGCCCTGGCGGAGGCCGTCGCCGCCCACGAGCCCGACCTCGTCGTGTCCGCCGGGTTCATGAAGATCGTCGGCAAGGAGTTCCTGGCGAGGTTCGGCGGGCGGTTCGTCAACACCCATCCCGCCCTGCTGCCCAGTTTTCCGGGGGCCCACGGGGTGCGTGACGCGCTCGCGTACGGCGCCCGGGTCACCGGCTGCACCGTCCACTTCGTCGACGACGGCGTCGACACCGGCCCGATCATCGCGCAGGGCGTGGTGGAGGTCGGGGACGAGGACGACGAGAGCGCGCTGCACGAGCGCATCAAGGAAGTCGAGCGAAGGCTGCTCGTCGAGGTCGTGGGGCGCCTGGCCCGCAACGGCTATCGCATCGAGGGACGAAAGGTAGTTATCCAGTGACCGCCGAGAGCAACGAGAGCACCCAGCGGCCGATCCGTCGCGCGCTCGTCAGCGTCTACGACAAGACCGGCCTCGAAGAGCTGGCCCGCGGGCTGCACGAGGCCGGTGTCACCCTCGTCTCCACCGGGTCCACCGCCTCCCGCATCGCCGCCGCCGGCGTCCCCGTCACCAAGGTCGAGGAGCTGACCGGCTTCCCCGAGTGCCTGGACGGCCGGGTCAAGACCCTGCACCCCAAGGTCCACGCGGGCATCCTCGCCGACCTGCGTCTCGAGGACCACCGGCGTCAGCTCGCGGAGCTGGGCGTCGAGCCGTTCGACCTCGTCGTCGTCAACCTCTACCCGTTCCGCGAGACCGTCGCCTCCGGCGCCTCGCCCGACGAGTGCGTCGAGCAGATCGACATCGGCGGGCCGTCGATGGTGCGCGCCGCCGCCAAGAACCACCCGTCGGTCTCCGTGGTCACCAGCCCCGAGCGCTACGGCGACGTCCTCGCCGCGGTGAAGAGCGGCGGCTTCGACCTGGCCGGCCGCAAGCTGCTCGCCGCCGAGGCCTTCCGGCACACCGCCGAGTACGACATCGCGGTGTCCTCCTGGTTCGCCTCCTCCTACGCCCCGGCCGACGCCTCGCCGTTCCCGTCGTTCCTCGCCACCAGCCTGGAGCGCGCGCACACCCTGCGCTACGGCGAGAACCCGCACCAGCCCGCCGCCCTCTACACCGCGGGCACCGGTGGCCTGGCGGAGGCCGAGCAGCTGCACGGCAAGGAGATGTCGTACAACAACTACGCCGACACGGACGCCGCACGCCGTGCCGCGTACGACCACGCCGAGCCGGCCGTCGCGATCATCAAGCACGCCAACCCGTGCGGCATCGCCGTCGGCGCGGACGTTGCGGAGGCGCACCGCAAGGCGCACGCCTGTGACCCGCTGTCGGCCTTCGGCGGCGTCATCGCCGTGAACCGGCCGGTCAGCAAGGAGATGGCGGAGCAGGTCGCCGAGATCTTCACCGAGGTCATCGTCGCGCCCGGCTACGAGGACGGCGCGCTGGAGGCCCTCGCCAAGAAGAAGAACATCCGCGTCCTGCGCTGCGCCGACGGCCCCGCCCACCCCGTGGACGTCAAGCCGATCGACGGCGGCGCCCTCCTCCAGGTCGCCGACCGCCTCCAGGTCGAGGGCGACGACCCGGCCCACTGGACGCTGGCGACGGGCGAGGCGCTCACCGAGGCCGAGCTGGCCGAGCTGTCCTTCGCCTGGAAGGCCTGCCGGGCCGTTAAGTCCAACGCGATCCTGCTCGCCAAGGACGGCGCCTCGGTCGGTGTCGGCATGGGCCAGGTCAACCGGGTCGACTCCGCGAAGCTCGCCGTGGAGCGGGCCGGTGCCGAGCGCGCGCAGGGGGCGTACGCCGCCTCCGACGCGTTCTTCCCCTTCCCGGACGGGCTGGAGATCCTCGTCGAGGCCGGGGTGAAGGCCGTGGTCCAGCCGGGCGGCTCGGTCCGCGACGAACTGGTCGTCGAGGCCGCGAAGAAGGCCGGCGTCACCATGTACTTCACGGGGACGCGGCACTTCTTCCACTGAGCCGCGCCCGCGTGAACGGGCAACGGCCCGCCGGTCCTCGACCGGCGGGCCGTGCGGTGGGGTGATCCTCAGCCACAGGTGCGGTAGTCGTAGCCCGCCTGGCGCCAGTCTCCGTCGGCATCCTGGAAGAGGTACTTGCCTTCGGTGTTGCGGCGGAGGTTGAAGTCGTGCGACGCACCGTCGTACTTGAGGTAGAGCGTCTTGCCGCGGTCGGTGCTGCCGCCGGTCTTGGACAGCTGGTTGTCGGCCCTGCCGAACGTTGTCTTTCCAACCCGCGTGTCGACGCCGATGCGCCAGGTCCTCTGCAGGTCGGCGGTCGCGTAGTACGTGTCGTAGTCGAAGACGCCGTTGATGTCCGACGTGGTGAAGCTCGGTTTCCCCGCCAGCTGAGTCTTCTTGGCGCCTTCCGCCCAGAGGACCCTCTGCCACAGGCAGACGGCGTTGGAGGTCGAGACGTGACCGAAGGGGCCGGCATCCCTGTACAGCTCTCCCTCGTCCCCCCAGTCGCCGACGTAGGTGTCGTACCCCCGCACCCATCCGTCGTCCATGTTCGCCGAGGCCGGCGAGGCGCTGACCGCCAGTGCGCAGGCGGCCAACCCGGCGACGATGCCGGCGCCGAGGCGGGTGTGCGTTCCACGAAGGGTCATGATGGTTCCTTCCCCGTTGGTATGGCGATGCGTGGTGCTCTGCCATGACCCATGCTGTCCGGAGCCGGTGGGCGGGGGTACCTGCAACATCTCAGGGAATCAGGCTCGGCCGGGGCTCACGTCCCCCCGGAGGTCAGGTCCCCGCAGTGCTCGACGAGCTGGTGGGACCGGGGCGCGTAGGTGCCCGCCAGGTTGCCCTGGGCGTGCTGGCCGGTGCAGCCGGTGCGCATGCGGGCGTTGGGGCGGGTGATGTCCGGGCCGAGGGGGGTGTAGTCGCGGCCCCGGTAGTAGGCGACGCCGCCCAGGCCCGTCGACTCGTCGCCGTTGTAGAAGACCGACTTCACCGGACGGTCGGCGGTCCAACCACAGGTTTCCCTGCCTGACAGCCAGTCGGGGTCGCTCTCCTCCCACGCGCACATCTCGCCGTTGCCGTTCTGCTCGCTGAAGAAGCAGACGGACGGGAACGGGCAGCGGTGGTAGCCGTACGCCGGTCCCTCGTCCCGCAGGGTCGCGTACGTCACCGTCCCGGCCACTGCCAGGAGCGCCGCGACGGCGGTGGCCGCCAGGGCGGGGCGGCGCCACCTGCGCGCGCGCAGTCGGGGCAGTCGGGGCAGGCGGGCGGAGCGGGTGGCGCCGGCGGCCTCCTCCGCGCGGCGCAGGAGCGTGGCGGCGTCGTGGGCGGCCCGGTCCTGGTGGGTGCGGGACAGGCAGTCGGCGATGATCTCGTGCCAGACGGCGGGCAGTCGGGGCGAGAGACGGAGTTCCTCGGCGCCCCGGGCGTAGCGCATCGCGGCGTCGGTGCGGGCCGCGGTCGTGGCGCCAGGCAGCGGGTACGTGCCGGTGAGGACCACGTGCGCCAGGACGCCGTAGGCCCAGATGTCGGCGGTCGGGCGGATGCGCGTGCCGCGTTCGCTGACCTCGGGCCACAGGAGTTCGGGCGGGGTGTAGTCAGGGGTGGTGAAGGCCGGCGAGTAGGCGTGGGTGCCTTCGAGTTCGGCGGCCGTGTTGAAGTCGGCCAGGCGTACCGAACCGTCCTTCATCAGCAGGACGTTGGCGGGCTTGAGATCGCCGTGCACCCAGCCGGCGTGGTGCAGCTGGCTCAGTCCCTCGCAGATCTGGGCGAGCAGCGCGGGGCCGGACACGGGCGCCGGAGCCTGGTCGAGCAGGGCGTCCAGGGAGCCTTCGGCCCGCTCCAGGACGAGGACGGTGGCGCCGTCGAGTTCGGGATGGTCCGGGTCCTCGACTGTGAGGGTCTCATGCATGCGGATCAGCCGGGGTGCGCGCAGCCGCTCCAGCAACTCCGTCTCGCGCCGGGCCAGTTCCCGCAGGTGGTGCAACTGGCGCGGGGTGCGGGTGCCGGTCGGCATGAACTTCAGCGCCGCGACGGGCGGCAGTCCGGTGCCGGGCTGCGTGTTCCTCGCCGCGTACACGGTGGCGAACGCGCCGGACGCGAGCGGCTCGCGCACCTCCCAGCGGCCGATCCGGTACCCCTTGGGCACGGCGACGGCGTACGGCCGCCCACTGCCGGGCCCGGTCAAGACCCCGCCTTCCCGGCCACGGTGACGTCGAGTTCTCCGGGTACGAGGGCGTCGAGCAGGAGCAGGTCCTCCTCGTGCACGAGGTCGAAACGCAGGGCCAGCGATACCAGGGACTCCTTCTTGCCGTTGAGGCGCTGGCCGGGCATCGCGCCGTCCCGGCCGGGCCGCAGGCGGAGCTTGACGGCCAGGTAGTCGATGTTCCAGGCGACGGAGGAGCGGCCCGCCGCGGGCCAGGAGGGACGCAGCCGCTCGACGACCTCGTCGATGGTGGGCAGCGGGGCGTGCGGTGCGCCGCGCAGACGGGGCTCGCACAGGGCGGCCAGTACGGCGAAGTAGCGTTTGGTGCGGTCGACCGCGAACGCCGGGGCCGTCGTGGCGCCGGGAGCCTGGGGGCCGGCGGCGCGGGCGCTGAAGCCGTGGCACGGCGCCCATACGTCGAAGCTGAGCAGGTCGCCGGCGGCGGGCAGGACCACCCGGGAGAACTCGAACGGGATGGGCGACTCCTGCCGGCCGGGAGCCACCTTGACGTGTTCGCCGGCCCCTTCCGGGTTCTCCACCACGTAGGTCTGGCGGGAGCTGTGGTTGGTCAGCATCCAGAAAGCGCGATGTGCGGTGATCTCCCCGGCCACCCGCGACACTCCGTCGTGCGAGATCACCAGGTCGTTGCCGGCGCCCGCCCGGCCGAAGGCGAGTCGCTCGCCCGGTCCGATCTTCAGCTGTCCGCCGGTCCCGTCGCAGTGCGGTGGTACGACGATGATGGTGTACATACGTCGGCCTCCCCCTAGTCCGACGCATCAGGGTAAGGGCTTGCTCCCACGACAGGCATGCCTTTCCGTGGCGCGTCGGACAACGAGGGGAGGCGTCGTTCTCAGTAGCGGGGGCGCTGGAACCAGGCCGCGCTCTCGCGCTTCGCGGACAGGACGATCGCCACGATGGCGACCGCCATGAGGAGCAGGCCAAGACCCCAGTAGGCGAGCATGAAGATGCCGGTGACGATCGCGAACGAGCTGTACACGATCGAGCACACGCGCACCGTGTTGCCGCCCTTGGCGTACTGGAGGAGCAGCACCAGGCCGAGGATCGCGAACACCGTGGCCAGGCAGAGGAAGAAGACGACGACGCCCTTGCCCAGGTCGGCGAACCGCTCCGCCTCCGGGTCGCCGGTGACGCCCGCCTCCAGCATCACCTCGTCCCACTGGGTCAGGAAGTAGACGTAGGCGACGGCGATGATCGCGTGCGCCAGGGCGATCACGCCCACCAGGATCTGCGCGACACGGGTCGGCCGCGGCATCTGCGCCGGGCCGCCGGGGTAGCCGCCCGGGAACTGCGGGTCCCCGCCCGGGTACTGCGACGGATACGGCTGCGGCGGGTACGCCTGCTGCGGATACGACTGCTGCTGGTACGGCGGGGCCTGCGGGACGCCGTAGCCGGAGGCGGGCGGCCCGTAGGGGTTGTTCGGCTCGCCGAAACTCATGGCGGTCCTTCCTCCGTGTGCACTGACATGCGGGGACGACGCGCGGCACGTGCGGAGGAAGGTCGTACGGATGCGGTGCGTCCCCCCGGTACTGCCCGCGGCACTGAACGTCAATCGTTCGTCAGCGGGCGGTTCGTTGTCCAGCCGGTTGGCCGGGACGTTGTGCAAGTGCAATCCCGTGGATCATCGCCGGAGTGATCGTCGTACCGGAGCGGGGAGGGGTGTCGGGCCCCGGAGTAACCCGGATTGGAACCGGGAGGGCGTCATCCGCGAGGATGGGTCCATGACCGCCCAGATTCTCGATGGCAAGGCCACCGCGGCCGAGATCAAGTCGGACCTGACCGCCCGAGTGGCGGCGCTGAAGGCGAAGGGCGTCACGCCCGGCCTCGGCACGGTCCTCGTCGGGGACGACCCCGGCAGCCAGAAGTACGTCGCCGGCAAGCACCGCGACTGCGCCCAGGTGGGCATCGCCTCCATCCAGCGCGAGCTGCCCGCCACGGCCACCCAGGAGGAGATCGAGGCGGTCGTCCGCGAGCTGAACGAGGACCCGGACTGCACCGGCTACATCGTGCAGCTCCCGCTGCCCAAGGGCATCGACGAGAACCGCGTCCTGGAACTGATGGACCCCGCCAAGGACGCCGACGGCCTGCACCCGACGAACCTCGGCCGCCTCGTCCTGGGCGAGCCCGCCCCGCTGCCCTGCACCCCCAACGGCGTGCTGACCCTGCTGCGCCGCCACGGCGTGGAGATCAAGGGCGCCGAGGTCGTCGTCATCGGCCGCGGGGTGACCATCGGCCGCTCGATGCCCCTGCTGCTGACCCGGCGCAGCGAGAACGCCACGGTCACCCAGTGCCACACCGGCACCCGTGACCTCTCGGCGCACCTCAAGCGGGCGGACATCATCGTCGCCGCCGCAGGCTCCGCCCATCTGGTCCGCGCCGAGGACGTCAAGCCGGGCGCGGCCGTCCTCGACGTGGGCGTCTCACGCAACGCGGAGGGCAAGATCGTGGGCGACGTCCACCCGGACGTCCGCGAGGTGGCCGGCTGGATCTCCCCCAACCCCGGCGGCGTCGGCCCCATGACCCGGGCCCAACTGCTCGTCAACGTGGTCGAGGCGGCGGAGCGCAGTGTCGGCTGACCGGAGGAACCACCCCGACGGCGGCGAGCGTACGGACGCCGCCGGCACCGACGTCGACGCCGGTGGAGACGCGCAGGCGTCCGCCGAGGAGCGGGCGTTCACCGAGCCGGTCGTCCGCGACCCGGTCAGCGCGCCCGACGCCGACGGCGTCCCGCGCCGGACCACGCGCCGCTTCCCCCGGTTCACCCGGGACACCGCACGCCCCGAGGGCGGCGGCCGGGCCGCACCCGGAGACGCCCCCGCGCCCGCCCGGCAGTGGCCGATGCTCGCCGTCCTCGGCCTGGTCGCGCTGGGCCTGCTGGTGACCGCCCTCGACCAGTTCCGCGCCGGCACGATCCTGATCGGCGCCGCCCTGCTGGGCGGCGCGGTCCTGCGCTGGCTCCTGCCCGGCGTCGGCATGCTCGCCGTACGCTCCCGCTTCACCGACATCGCGACGTACGCCCTGCTGGGCGCGGCGATCGTCCTGCTGGCGCTGATGGCCCAGCCGAAGCCGTTGCTGCAGATCCCCTTCCTGAAGGACACCCTGCACTTCACGGTCGACGGCTGACAGCCCTCCGGCGCACGCGTACGGCGGCCCGTCCTCTCCCCCGAGAAGGACGGGCCGCCGCCGTGTTCCACGCTGCCTCACTGTGAAGCTCCTGTTCAACGCCTGTCCGCGCGCTGTGCCACAGCGGTGACCGTTCCGCCATCGTGTGCGCGCCATGCCACAGTCACCCCCGCTGCGGGAACCGACCCCGCCGGGGGAGTCGTGGTCGTCGGACGGGCGCTACCGTGGCCGCAGGTGGGACACGGCGCGGGAAGGGGGATCGATGCCTCGCTGGAAGGATCTGCCGGACGGACTGGATCCGCGGGTCGGGGAGTTCGTCACGCGACTGCGCCGGACCGTGGACGGCAACGGTTCGAGCCTCGCCACCCTCGCCGACCGCACCGGCTACGGCCGGACGTCCTGGGAGCGCTACCTCAACGGCCGGCTGCTCGCTCCCAAGGGCGCGGTCATCGCCCTGGCCGAGGTCACCGGCACCGACCCGGTCCCGCTGATCACCTTGTGGGAACTGGCCGAGCGCGCCTGGAGCCGCTCGGAACTGCGCCACGACAACGCCACCGAGGCCGTACGCCTGTCCCGTGCCCGCACGGTGACGGCCCCCGCGTCCGCCCCCGCCCCCGCGCCCGAGGCCGTGGCGGCGGACCCGCCGCCAAGGCCTCGGGCGCGGGGGCGGGGGCGGACGCGGGG
>NZ_JARGEF010000297.1:0-8735 GCF_033794725.1 Streptomyces sp. ID05-39B
GTGGGTGACTGCGGGGCGGGCGGTGGGGAGCTGACGGCCGTGGTCGGTGCCCTGGACCCGGTGGGTGGCGGTGCCGGTGTCGTCCGTGCCGCGTCGTCACCGCCGCCGCTGCCGCAGGCGCCGATGAGGACGAGAGCGGCGGCCGTGCCGGCCGCCCAGCGGGCCGCACGTCGTGTCGCAGGGGACATGGACTCCTCCGGGTTGCCGTGGGGCAGCCCTACCCGCACAGAGCGAAAACATCCCGGCGAGGGGCGCTATGGGTGAGCGTGCGCCCCGTCCGCCACACCGGCGTGGCGGTGCCGCCAGCCGGACGGCACGCGCCGGGCGTCCCTCAGGTGCGGGTGCCCCGCGGGCAGGTCGGCGTGCACATGGGGCGGCGGCGTCGACCACAGCCGTACCGCCGACAGCGAGGCCCCCAGGGTGATCGCGCCGAGAGCGCCCACCGCCCACCCCGGGCCTGCCGCCGCTCCGAGCCAGCCCGCCAGCGGATACGTCAGCAGCCAGCAGCCGTGCGACAGCGAGAACTGGGCGGCGAAGGCGGCCGTCCGCGCCCCGGCCGGCGCCGAACGGGTGACGAGCCGTCCGGTCGGCGTCAGCACCATCGCACAGGCGGCACCGAAGGCGGCCCACACGACGAGCAGGGCGGGCCACCGCCAGCCACCGCTGCCCGCCGTCGTGACGGCACCCAGTCCGGCGAAGACGACGACGAGCAGTCCGGCCCCGCGCAGCATCACCGTCCGGTCCGGCACCCGGTCCAGTGCCCGGGGCAGGAGCAGGGCCACGGTCATCGAACCGGCCCCGTACGCCCCGAGCGCGAGCGGCAGGGCCCCGGCCGGCAGGGCCAGCAGGTCCCGTACGTAGACGACGGAGTTGACGGTCACCATCGCGCTCGCCGCGGCCACCGCGAGGTTCAGGGCGAGCAGGGCGCGCAGTGCGGGGACGGTGCGGAACAGCCGGGCGCCCGCCGTGGCCCTGGCGTACGCGCCGCACGCCGTCGACGGGCGGGCCGGGGGCAGCGCCACGGAGACCACCAGCGCCGCCGACGCGAGGAAGCCCAGCGCGGTGCCCGTGAACAGCCAGTTGTAGGTGATGAGGGACAACAGGGCCGCCGCCAGCGCTGGGGAGAACAGGCTCTCCAGGTCGTACGCGAGCCGGGACATCGACAGTGCCCGTGTGTAGTCGCGCTCCTCGGGCAGCACGTCGGGGACGACGGCCTGGAAGGCGGGCGTGAACGCGGCCGACGCGGACTGGAGCAGGAAGACCAGGACGTACACCTGCCACACCTGGTCGACGAAGGGCAGCAGCAGGGCGACCCCGGCGCGGGTGAGGTCCGCCGACAGCATGAGGGCCCGGCGTGGCAGGCCGTCGGCCAGCGCGCCCACGGCCGGGGCGATCAGCACGTACGCGGCCATCTTGATGGCGAGCGCGGTGCCGAGTACCGAACCGGCGTCGGAGCCGGCCATGTCGTACGCCAGCAGCCCGAGGGCCACGGTCGCGAGGCCGGTGCCGACCAGGGCGACGACCTGGGCGGCGAAGAGGTGGCGATAGGTGCGGTCGCGCAGGACGGCGAGCATGCGGTCGGCTCCCTCGGCGGCACGGTCCGGGTAGGTGCCCCGAGTGTAACTGTCATGTGCGCATCTGTGCACATGATGAAGTGCACGCAGGGGATACGCGCCGGCCTCGGCACCGCGATCTCCGGCCACCCGGCCGCACCCCGGGCGGATGGCTCTAGGCTGGCCCCATGCCCGATAGCCACCCCATCTCACCTGCGGTCGATGTGCATCTGCGGGCCCCCGACAGCGCGCGGCTCGCCGAGGCGACCGGGGTGTTCGCCATGCTGTCGGACGTCACCCGGCTGCATCTGCTGTGGCTGCTCGCGCAGGGCGAGTCGGACGTCGGCTCGCTCACCGAACGCTGCGGAGCCTCCCGCACGGCGGTCAGCCAGCACCTCGGGAAGCTGCGGCTCGCCGGGCTCGTGGACACCCGCCGCGAGGGCCGCCACATCCACTACCGGCTCAGCGACGGCCATCTGCGGCGCCTGGTCCTGGAGGCGCTGAGCCACGCGGACCACCGGGTCAGCGGGACGGCACCGCACGGCTGAGCACGACAGGCCGAGGGCCCTCGCACGCCATGCGCGAAGGCTCTCGGCCGTGCGGACCGCTACTCCTGGGCGGCGCCCCGGCGGCGGACGAGGAACACCGCGGCGGCGAGAGCGACGAGGACCGCCGCGACGATGCCGGCCCAGGCGCCACCCGGCAGGCCGCCGTCATCGTCCTTCGCGGTGTCGGCCGCCTGCGGGGAGGAGCCGACGGGGCTCTCCTCGGCCGTCGGAGCCGGGGCGGCCGAAGTGCTCGCCGGGGCGCTGGGGGAGGGGCTGACGGTCCGCGCGCCGGGAGCGGCCGCCTTCAGCTTCAGGACGGGCGCCGGGTTGCCGTGCCCGTGATCGTGGCCGTCGCCGGACCCGCCCAGTTCGATCCAGCGGTCGACCTTGCCGTCGCCATACGTCTGGAGCGTCTTGAACGCCAGCTCCTTCGCCTCGGGCAACTGCCGTACCACGACCGTGAGTTCGACGTCTCCGCCGATCTTCACGGCCGGGCCCCTGACGCTGTAGCCGTCGGTGGTGGCGGCGAACCTCCAGCCCGCCGGACCCTCGCCGTAGGTCACGTCGGCGGGCTCGATGCCCTTGGGGAGGACCACGCGCAGCTCGGTGATGCCGGCGGTGGCGGACTCCGACTCGGCCACGAAGGTCAGCCGGACGTTCTCGGCGAGGGCCTGCGCGCCGGGCGACTCCACCTCGACATGGGCGGCGGCCGGAACGGCGGCCAGCAGGACGGCGGTTGTCGAGGCGGCCAGGGCAAGGGGCAGGCGCCGCGCACCGCGCGGCGAGGTGATGCGGGACATGGGTGTCTCCAGGCATGTGCGTTCAGCGGGGCGGCGGCCGTGCGGCCGGTTCCGGACCGGGGCCGGCGCCAGGTCAGTTGACGACAGCAAGCCTCGTCCTGGGAGGACCCCGCCTGACCAGCTCGTACGTGAGAAGCGGCCCGAAGACGGGCAGCCGGTCACCCTCCGGCGGTACGACCGCGACCGGCCCCCGGAGCCCCGGGGAACCGGCGTGGCGTGCGGCCCCGAGTCGGAGACGTGCGCCTACGGCGTCGAGCGCGGCCGTCAGCCCGCGGGCCAGCGCCCAGCACGCCCTGTCCGCCCGGTGCAGGAGCACGGCGGCCACCAACGCGACCAGGGCGTGGGCCACCGTCATGGCCAGGGAGTCGTGCAGCCGCCCGGACCAGGCCGCGTGGGTGTCGTGCCGGTCGTGGACATGCGAGGCGGGCGACACCCGCGGATGGCCGGTCCGCGTCAGCCACTGGTGCAGGCCCGACTGGGCGAGGACGCTCACCACGACCACCGTGACGGAACGCCGAGGGCGGCGGACGCCGGCCAGTCCCAGACCGAACAGCACGGCCGCCGCGGTCGCGCCACGCGCCCACGGCACCGGCCGCTCCGCGAGCAGTTGGTGCGCGCCTGCCCCCAACACCGTCCCGACGACGGCGAACACCGCGGCCCGCAGGACGGGCAGAGGCGGACGGGGCGTCTTCAGGGACCGGTGCATGGCCCGCTCATCATGCGGCATCGCCCGCACGGTCGGGGTCCGGCTCGGGAAAAGACGCAGGCCGCGAGGCCGACGGGGCGGGCGTCACGGGGCGGGTGCGACTGTCGCTGTCGGCGCCGACGATGACGATGACGAACCCGGGCAGGTGAACAACCTTCCCGGACCGGCCGTACCCCTGGGCAGTCGTACGCCCGGCCGCCGACGCGGCCGGGCACAGCCCGGGACCGGAAGACGGAGAGGCACGTGCCACAGCAGCCGCGGCGAGGACACACCGGCCGCACCCCCGCCACCACCCGCCTCCTGCGCGGCGCCACGCGCGCCGCAGGCCTGACCCTGTTCGCCCTCGCCACCGCCTGTGGCGGCGGCGGCCCGGACGAGGTCGCCGTGAACAGCGATCCGGCGAAGATCTCCGCCGCCCCCGCGGCCGGGGTCGTGGCCCCGGCGAAGGTCGAGGTGATCGCCGGCCTCACCGGCTGCGAGGCCGACATCCGCATCGAGGCCGACGAACTGCGCCAGGGCGCGTGCACCACCCCGGACGGCGGCTACCTCATCACCACGTTCCCGGAGGAGAAGCTCAAGGAGACCTGGCTGGACTCCGCGAGCGTGTACGGCGGCACGTACCTGGTCGGCACCCGCTGGGTGGTCAGCGCCGAGCCCGGGATGCTGGAGAAGTTCCGCGGCAAACTCGGCGGGGAGGTACGGGAGTTGAAGGGCATCGGCCCGCAACCGGGCGCCAGCGCGTCGTAACGGATGCGGACCGGTCGGGCCCGTAACGGATGCCGACCGGTCGGGCCCGTATGGGATGCCGACCGGTCGGGATCGCGGTGGATGCGGACCGGTCAGGCCCGCAGCGGATTGGCGCGGGCCGCCGCCAGCAGGTACCAGGCGGTGGCGCCGGTGTGCCGGTACGGGTAGTAACCGAAGCCGAAACCGGTGTCGAGCGGGCTGCTCGCCGAGACGACCCCGGAGCCGGCGGCGACCGGCGTGCCCCCGAGGGTCTGGCCGCCGCCGAGCAGAACCTGCGCCCGCTCGACCGAGCTGAGCAGCCGGCGGGCGCGGGCCTCGTCGCCCGGGGCGTGCCGGTCGCGCAGGGCGAGCGCCAGATGGGCCGTGCCCTCGAACCACACGCCGTTGCGGTCCGGCCTGGGCTGCCCGTCGGCGATCGGCGTGTCCTCGTTCGCGAGGAGACTCGCGGAACTGAAGGTGACCCCCTCGTACGACTGACCCGCCGGAACCGTGCTGTTGCGCCGGTCCGCCGAGTCCAGGACGGCCAGTTCGGTCCGGGCCCAGTCCAGTGACCGGGAGTACGTGCGGGAGGAGAGCGCCAGGTGGGTCCAGGTCTGGGTGTCCTCCGGGACCGGGGACCTGTTGACCGTGACACCGTCATTAGTGCCGGTGTAGAAGAAGCCGCCGGACGGCTCCCACATGGCCTCGACGAAGGCCACGGCCCGTCCTCGCCGCGCCCACCACACCCGGTCCCCGGTGAGCCGGGCGAGCCGCCCGAAGAGGCAGACCAGGTCGGTGTTGTGCTCGGTCGAGCTGAACGGCAGCCGCTCGTCGGCCCCGTTCACGCCGAAGGTGTAGCCGCCGAGGGGCTGGTCGGTACGGCCGACGCGGTCGATCCACGCGCCGATCCGCACGGCACCCTGGAGGAAGCGGTCACGGCCGGTCCGCTTGGCGAGCGCGGCGAGCGCGATACCGGCCCAGGCCATGTCGCCCACGGCCGTTCCCGTGAAACCGAACTGCGTGCCCACGTTGGCCGTGCCGTCCGCCCGCACGAACCCGTCCGGTTGCGGCGAACCGTCGTAGAAGGTGTACGGCCCCACGTTGTAGGCCTGCCGCAGCCGGCCGTCGTCGTACACCGGGTCATGGCTCTGCGCGTACAGCAGGGCGTCGCCGAGAGCCATGGCACGGGACAGTCCGTCCGCGGTGCGGGACGCCAACGCCGCGAGAACGGCCAGGGCGTTGTCGTAGGTGAAAGCCGTGCTGAACAGGCCGGCCTGGTCGGTGTAGCTCTGCGCGAGCCGGACGGTGCCGGTTTGCGGATAGGCGTCCATGGCGGCGGCGAGGAAGGCGTACGCCCGCCGCTCCGGAGAAGCCGGCGCCGCCGCCTGGGCCACGCCTGCCCCGCCCACGGTGAGCACGGCCGCACCGACACCGAGGCCGGTCCCGATGAGCGCACGACGACTGAACGCCGGGCCTTGGCTGCCGGTCATGGATCTCCTTGAGGGGTGCGGGGGCATCGGAGAGCGAGAGTGGTGAGAGCGCTCTCAAAGGGAGTGCGGAGTCATTCTGCTGTGGGCTCCTGGCCGGGTCAACGCCGAAGCCGGGAACAGTTGTTGAGCACCGGGGGTGGCCGCGCGTCCGGCACGGTGGGAGGGCCGGGCCGGGCGGATCGGTGCCACGAATTCACAATGTGCCGCACCACCGCCGCGTGGTGGGATACGCCGTATGGACGACGACCCGCTGCGCACCCGCATCGAGCAGTACTACGCCAGCGTGCCCCTGCTGTTCTCCGACGCCGAGGAGTACGGCCCGCTGCGGCTGTTCGTACGCAAGGAGCCGGGTGCGCCGTACTACGGCGGCCCCGGTCACGCCCAGCCCGTCGGGGGCACTCCTGTCGGTACCGAGGACATCGAACGGGTGCGCGCGAGGCAGCGTGAACTCGGCGTGCCGCAGGCCTTCGAGTGGCTGGCCGAGGCGGCGCCCGCGCTGCGCGCGCGGATCGAGGCGGCCGGACTGCCGGTGCTGGAACGGCCGTTGATGACGCTCGATCAGCATCATGCCGTCGCCCCACAGCCGTTGCCCGACGGGGTGAGCGTGCGCACGCTGGCGGCCGACGACCCCGCGCTCGCGGCCGCGCTCGCCCTGCCCCGCCTCGCCTTCGCCGAGCCGGGAACACGGCGGAGCGGCGCCGGCCCGGAGGAACTGCGCGACGTCGCCGCGGAGTTGACCGCGGACGGCACCGTGAAAACAGTCCGTCCCACCCTTGCCGCCGGACACAAGACGCTCGTCGCCGCCCTCGCCGACGACGGCACTCCCCTGGCCGTCGGCCACTACCACCCGGCGGGCGGCACCACCGAGATCGGCGGCATCGGCACCCTGCCCACCGCGCGCCGGCAGGGACTGGCCGCGGCCGTAACGACAGCCCTGGTCACCCACGCCCGCGCACACGGCGTCCACACCGTCTTCCTCGCCCACGCCGACGAGGCCGTCGCCCGCCTCTACGCCCGCCTGGGCTTCCGCCCGGCCGGCACCACCCTCCTGATCGCCGACCAGCCGGCACGTTCGTAGCGTCGTCGTACCCCGCTCAACGGCAGAGCACGGCGAGCACGCCGGGGCTTGATCGCCCCCTCCCTCATGACGCATGCTGCCTCCCGGCGGTCAGGTGAGCGAATCGGTGAGCCGGGAGGCATGCGGTGGACGACGGCGTCGCGCGGACGATGTGGGCACGGTTCGAACTGGTCCACGACCTGGTCTACTTCGCCCCCGAGGCGCACCTCGCAGCCGCCGAGGTCGGCCTGCGCGGCTTCTGGATGGGCTACTTCGCGTTCCGCGCGGCGCCCCTCGGCCCCGTTCCCGCCTCCGTCGTCACCAGTTCCTTCTACGTCTTCCACCCCGACCGCGTGGCACGCGCCGTACCCGACGCCTGGGGATACGCCGGTCCGGCCTACGTCCTCGCGGCGCGCGAGCGGGCCATGGACGCCGCGATGACCCGCGTCTTCGGGGCGGACACGGTCGGTGCCGCCGAGATGGCCGAGGCGGCCGACCTCGCCTGGGAGGCGGCGCAGGCCGCGGACACGGCCGGACGCGTCCTCGGCGCCGCCAACCAGGCCCTGCCGCGTCCGGCACAGCCGCACGTCAGGCTCTGGCAGGCGCTCACCACCCTGCGCGAACACCGCGGCGACGGACACATCGCCGTGCTCGTCGGCCACGGCCTGGGCCCCGTCGAGGCCATGGCGCTGAAGTGCGCGGCGGGGGAGTCGGACGAGGAACTGCTGCGGCAGACCCGCAAGTGGGACCTCGCGGCATGGCGGGCGGCACAGGCCGGGCTGAGCGACCGCGGCTGGCTCACCGACGACGGCCGGCTGACCCCCGCCGGGACGGCGGCCCACACGTCCGTCGAGGCCGCTACGGACACCGCGGCGGCCGCCCCCTGGACCACCCTGGGCCCCGACGCCACGTCCCGCCTCGGCCACCTCCTCGCACCCCTGGCCCGCACAGTCCGCGAGTCGGGCCTCCTCCCGGACGGCAACCCGGTGGGGCTCCCCGAGGCGACGCCGGAGGCCGACGGCGAAGCGGTGACGCTGGGCGGTCCTCCCGCCTGAGCGGGGCGGGCCGGTGTCGGCGAGCTTCCGGCGGAGCCGCCCGCTCCTGGTGACCGTGGCACTGTGCCCTGGTGCCCTGGTGCCCTGGTGCCCTGGTGCCCTGGTGCCTGGCACCTCGAATGGCCGTCGAGGGCCTGAGCGGTCTGGACGATCTCACGTGGTCCAGGTGATCGGCGGGTCCGGGCGGGTCCACGTGGTGTCGGAGGCCGTCCCCACCCGGCGCGACGTCGCCCGCCCCCTCTCAGTACCCTCCGAGGTATGCGGATCTCCGTTTCCTCCGACATGGACGAGCCCGTCGCCCGCGCGCTCGTCGCCGAGCTGCGCGGGCGTGGTCACGACGTGGTGCCGCACGGCGCTCTGCGGCCCGGCTCGGATTGCCGGTGGGCGGTCTGCTCGGAGGCGGCGGCCCGCGAGGTGGCCGACGGCACCTCGGAGCAGGCCGTGGTGTGCTGCTGGACCGGCACGGGCGCCTCCATCGCCGCGAACAAGGTGCCCGGCGTCCGCGCGGCCCTGTGCGCCGACGCCGCTACGGCCGACGGCGCCCGCCGCTGGAACGACGCGAACGTCCTCGCCCTCAGCCTGCGCCTGACCTCCGAGCCGCTGCTGAAGGAGATCCTCGACGCCTGGTTCGCCGCCGAGGCCGGCGAGGACGCCGAGGACCGGGCCAACGTCCTGCATGTCGACCGCATCGGACGGGACGGGGACGCGCCGGTCTCGTGACGACCGCCGCCGACGCCCGCCGCAGGGGAAGCCGGCCCCGGATCCGGCAGTAGGCCCAGCCCCTCCGAGGGCCCAGCCCC